>CAMAPG010000133.1 GCA_945859965.1 Opitutus sp. GAS368
CACGCGCCCGGCGATTTTCACGTCGGTAAGCTTGTCATCGGCAAAGGCCCCGCCCAGCGCGTAGACGAACCGTGGCACGATGATGCAGCGGAAATCCAGCATGAGGCTGTTGGCCAGGCCCATGATCGACATGAAACTGCCCGGTCCGCCGGCGGCGCAGAGAAAGCCCACGACTTTGTTTTCCCATGCGTCGCCGGTGAGCTCGATCAGGTTTTTGGCGGCGGCGTTGACGTCGTAATTGTAGATGGGCGATGCGACCAGGATGCCCTCCGCTCCTGCGATCAGCTTGTCGGCCTGCAGCACATTCGGGTCGTCGTAGGCTTTTTCACCGTCACACAGCGGAAGCGGCAAATCGCGGAGGTCGAGGAAAGTCACGGAATGACCATCTTCGACCAATACTTTCTCCGCCTCGCGGGCGAGGATCCGGCTGTTACTGTCGGAGTTGAGGCTCGAGGAGATGATCAGCAGGTTCATGGGTGGGATCAGCGGTTGGCCGCAGCGGTCGGCTCGGGCACGCGGGCGGATTGATAGGCCAACAACCGCCAGTTTCCCGATTCCTCGCGCCAGATGGCCAGAATGCGGAGGGTGAATTCCTGGCGGGCGCCTTCGTTGACCAGTTTCATCCGGGCGCGCGCAGTTATCATCGCCAGTCCCGGAGCCAGCGGGGTCAGCTGCCGGTCCTCGTACGTGATCCCCTCGTATATGATTTTTGCGCCGTCGAGCGATTGCAGAAACTCGGTCTTCGTGTCTCTTCGGCCGTTGCTATGGCCATAACTGAGATCGTCGGAAAGAAAGGCGCTCACTTTCGGCACATCACCGGCGAGCAGCGCGGCTACACGGGCGTCGTCGGCGGTGCGCACGGCGGTGACGGAATTGTCCGCGGCCAAGGCGCGGGTCAGGCCAGTGGCGAGAAGAGCGACCCCGCACAACGTGCGCAGAAAGGAGAGCCTGGGGTGGAAAGCGTTCATGTGTGGGCAAGCGAACGCGTCCCGGGCTTTCAGGGCAAGCTGTTGCGCGGGATTAATCGCGGCGCGGCCTCTCGTGAGTGCTGGGGACGCGATACCCTCGTCGCGTTCTTCGGCGATGAGGGCGTCGCCGCTCCAGTCAATCGCCCGCGAGCAGACTCCGGCAACGGCATGGGTCCTGGATCGCGGCGGTCTCGTGCGACCACTCCGCATCTTCGCAACTCCGAGTTTTCCGTTGTTTTCACGACTTCGCCGCCGCATCGTTTTTTCTCATGAATGCAGGACAGTCAGCGTCTTTTCGGCGGCTGTTCGATGAAATCGGCCCGGTCGATTCCGTCGGAATCGAGGAGCGCGTCGCGAAGTATGCCACGCGCAGCATCAAAAAGGGCGCCAAGCTGTGGGGATTGTACCGGGCGGTTTCGATGCTCGATCTCACCACACTCGAGGGCAAGGACACGCCCGGTAAGATCGCGTCGCTTTGCCAGAAGGCGCTCCGTCCGCTGGACGATCCCAATGTCCCCAGTGTCGCCGCGGTGTGCGTTTATCCGGCGATGGTGCGCCATGCGAAGAAGCACGTCGGCGGCACAGCGGTGAAAGTGGCCTCCGTGGCGATGGCGTTTCCGTCGGGCCAGACCCCGCTCAAAACCCGTCTGGCCGAGGTGAAGGCGGCGGTGGCGGCGGGTGCGGACGAAATCGACATGGTGATCAATCGCGGCGCGTTCCTGGCCGGTGAGTTTGCCGAAGTCCGGGACGAGATCGCCGCGGTGGTGGAGGAGTGCGGGAGCGCCGCGCTCAAGGTCATTCTTGAGGTCAGCGAGCTCGAAACCTACGACAATATCCGGGCGGCCTCGTTTCTCGCGATGGAAACGATCCGCGCGGGCGATTTCATCAAGACCAGCACCGGCAAGACCTCGCTCAACGCGACCCTCGGCAACAACCAGGTGATGATCGAGGCGATCCGGGATTTCTACCTCGATACCGGGATTGCGATCGGCATGAAGCCCGCCGGCGGGATTCGCACGGCGAAGCAGGCCCTGCAGTTCCTGATCGCGGTGAAGGAAACCCTCGGCGACGAGTGGCTGACCAACAAACGCTACCGGTTTGGGGCGAGTTCGCTGCTCAACGATTTGCTGCGGCAGATCGAAAAGGAAAAATCCGGCGCCTACCAGGCCCCCTATTATTTCAGCGATGCCGCCGAGAGTTACTAACCGAATTTTCCAACACGAAGTTCACGGAGGACACAGTGTCCGATCCCTCCGTGCTCTCCGTGTTAAAAAAGAAGACGCATGCCCACGTTGAGTTCCGCTTCCAGCAAAACATCCGCCCGTCGCGGGCGGACCGCGCCCGAGCTGGTCTTCGGCGATCTGTGGCCGTTTGATCCCGCGCCCGAGACGGCCGACCCGAAGTTGAAGGCCCGCTACGATCTTTTCATTGACGGCAAATTCGTCGCCCCGAAGTCGGGGAAGTATTTCGATTCCATCAATCCCGCGAACGAGCGGAAACTCGCCCGGATCGCCCTCGCCGGGCCGAGCGACGTTGATGCGGCCTGCCGGGCGGCCCGCCGCGCCTTTGAAAAGGTCTGGGGACCGATGCCCGGCCGCGAGCGCGCCAAATATCTCTTCCGCATCGCCCGCCTGCTCCAGGATCGCGCGCGCGAATTTGCCGTCGCCGAGACCCTCGATGGCGGCAAGCCGATCAAGGAGTCGCGCGATTTCGACGTGCCGATGACGGCCGCGCATTTCTTTTATCATGCAGGCTGGGCCGACAAGCTGGAGTACGTGGCCCCCGGCCGGCAGGTGGCGCCGCTGGGGGTGGTGGCGCAGGTCATTCCCTGGAATTTTCCTTTGCTCATGCTCGCGTGGAAAATCGCGCCGGCGCTCGCGATGGGAAATTGCGTGGTGCTCAAGCCCGCCGAAACGACCTCGATCACGTGCCTGAAACTGGCAGAGATTTTTCAGGATGCCGGCTTGCCGCCGGGCGTGGTGAATTTCGTGACGGGTGCGGGCGAAACCGGCGCCGCGCTGATGAGCCATCCGATCCCGGCGAAAATTGCCTTCACCGGCTCAACCGCGGTCGGGAAAACGATTCTCCGCGCGCTCGCGGGCACCGACAAAAGGATGACGATGGAGCTGGGCGGCAAGGCCGCGAACATCGTCTTCGACGACGCTCCGCTCGACCAGGCGGTCGAGGGCATCGTCAACGGGATTTTCTTCAACCAGGGCCATGTGTGCTGCGCCGGGTCGCGCCTGCTGGTCCACGAGCCGGTCACCGAAGCTGTCCTGGCCAGGCTCAAGCACCGCATCCGGCAGCTGAAAGTCGGCGATCCGCTGGACAAGAACACGGACATCGGAGCGATTAACTCGCGGGAGCAGCTCAAAAAAATCCGAACCCTCGTGGCGAGCGGCGTCAGGGAAGGAGCCACGCTTTACCAGCCGGACGGTATCTTGCCGGCCAAAGGATTTTATTTCCGCCCGACGCTTTTCTCCGAGGTCACGATGAGCCATCGCATTGCGCGGGAGGAAATCTTCGGGCCGGTGCTTTCGATCCTGACCTTCCGCACGGTTGACGAGGCGATCGAGAAGGCGAACAACACGGCCTTCGGACTCAGCGCGGGGGTCTGGACGGACAAGGGTTCGCGCATCCTGAAGATGTCCACCGAGCTGAAAGCCGGCGTGGTCTGGGCCAACACCTACAATAAATTCGATCCGGCCTCGCCCTTTGGCGGCTACAAGGAAAGCGGCTTCGGGCGGGAAGGCGGCCGCCAGGGATTGTTGGATTACGTGATTTTGAAACCATGAAAATTATTAAGGTGGAACTCAGGAACTCAGGGAAAGACCTGGGTATTTCCGATTCCTGATTTCCTGGGTTCCACATTCAAATCTTCATATTCCATGAACCGCCTCCCCATCACCAAGACCCCGAAGATTTATGTCGGCGGCGCGTTTATTCGCTCGGAGAGTGCGCGGGTGTTTCCGATCCGGGATGCCGCGGGGAATTTTTTGGCGAACATTCCGCAATGCTCGCGCAAGGATCTGCGCAATGCCGTCGAAGCCGCGGCGAAGGCCGGGCCGGGCTGGGCCAAGCGCACGGCTTACAACCGCGGCCAGATTCTGTACCGGCTGGCGGAAATGCTGGAAGCCCGCGCGGGCGAAATGTCCGGGGCGATCCTGATGGGCAATGGGGCGGCGACGCCCTCGTCGCCGTCCGGACCGCGCCGGAGGCGGCGCGGCTCCCTTGGCGCGAGCCAGGAAGTCGCGGCCGCGGTGGACCGCCTGATTTATTATGCGGGCTGGGCGGACAAGTATGAGCAGGTCCTCGGCAATGTGAATCCGGTGGCTGCGCCTTATTTCAATTTCACGGTGACCGAGCCGATGGGCGTGGTGGGCGTGCTGGCGCCCGAGGATTCACCGTTGCTCGCGTTGGTGTCCCTGTTGGCGCCGGTCATCGTCAGTGGCAACACGGTGGTCGCACTGGCCTCGGGCTCTCAGCCGTACCCGGCCATCGTTTTCGGTGAAATGCTGGCGACCAGCGATCTTCCGGGCGGGGTGGTCAATCTGCTGACAGGCTTCCGCCAGGAATTACTGCCCACATTTGCCACGCATGCGCACGTGCGCGCGATTGTTGCGGTCGCGAATCCGGCGGAGCGCAAAGCGCTCGCGCTCGGGGCGGCGGAAAGCGTGAAGCGCACGCGGCTGCTCAAGACGGAGGAGCCCTTTGATTGGGCTGCTGAAGCAGCACAGGGTCTTTACGCGATCCGCGATACGCTGGAGTCCAAGACCACCTGGCACCCCATCGGGGCTTGAAAGGTAGCGGCGGTCGTCCCTGTGGCGCGGGGCTTACAGCCTCCACCGGATCAAGATCGTCAAAAGCAACGCCGGCGTGAAGGAGCCGTTCTTCTCCGCGCAGACGATCGACTTCTCAATCGCGTGGCGGCGGCTGTTCCACGGCCAGATCGTGAGCGACATCGCCATCGAGCAACCCCGGATCAATTTTGTCCAGGGCACGGACGAGGGCAGTACGCAGAAGGACGTGGACCGGCGCTGGCAGGATGTGGTGAAGGACATTTTCCCCATTGAGATCACGCGCCTGACCGCGGAACACGGTGTCCTCAACTGCGTGGACCGGAGCCGGACCCCGCCGTTCGAGGTTTACCTGAAAAACATGCCCGTGGAGGCGACGGGCCTGCGCAATCGAGCGACCGAAGCCAACGGTGACGGCCTGCCCGCGACCATTCTCGTGGAGGGGGACAGCCTGGGTGGCGGCAAGCTGAAGGTCTTTGTCCGGGCCGATCCCCTGGCGCCCCAGCCGCATTTTCATCTGACGCTGAGCCTCGAACCCGTTTCGCTGCCCGCACTCAACGATCTGCTGCGGGCGTATGGCAATGTGGACGTGAGCAAGGGAACGTTCCGATTCTTCGTGGAGCTGGCGGCGCGGGGTGGGCGGTTCGAGGGTTACATCAAGCCGTTCTTTGAGGGCCTTTAATTCAAGGATCGGCCAGGGGAGAAGAAAAACCTGGCGAGCAGCCTGTGGGAAAAAATCGTGGCAGGAGTGACGGACCTGCTGAAGAACAAGGAGCGGGACCAGCTGGCCACGCGCATTCCATTGCCGGTGAAATGGGTGATCCCAAGACCGGGGTGTGGGCCACGATCCGGAATATTTTCCACCACGGGTTTGTCCGGGCCTTGAATGAAGGCGTGGAGGGATCGGTGAACCCCGTGGAAGTCGTACCAGCCGGTACGCCTGCCCAGGCCGCCAAGGCCGATGCCGAGGCGCTGAAGAAAAATGCTCGCGAGCCGGCCGGAACAAACGCCTCCCGCGTCCAAAGCTACGCAGAAGTGAGGAGAACGTAGGGTGAGGCGATTCGCCGTGATAATGGCGGGTGAGGCGGGTTCGTCCAAAGCCAAGGTTTGCGCCGGTCGCGCCGCTTGGCTGTAGTTTGGTTAAAGCATGGGCCTCTTTCCCGCTTTCCCCTTTCCATGATCGACGCCCGAGCCCTGACCAAGACGTTCCCCGACAAAAAACGGGGGCCGATCCATGCGGTCGACCGCGTTTCGTTTCACGTGAACTCCGGCGAGATCTACGGTCTCCTCGGCGCCAACGGCGCGGGAAAAACGACCACGCTCCGTTTGCTGGCCACCTTGCTCCGCCCCACGGGTGGAACCGCGGTCGTGAGCGGGTTCGACATCGGCACCGAGCCGGAGAAAGTCCGCGCGCAGGTGGGATTCCTTGCGGCCAGCACCGCGCTTTATGGCCGGCTGACGGCGCGCGAAATGATCGCCTACTTCGGGCGGCTCAACGGTCTGGAGGACGCTGAAATCGCGGTCCGCACCGGGCGCCTTGCTGACGAGCTGGACATGCATGCCTTCCTGGACCGCCGCTGCGACACGTTTTCCACCGGCATGAAGCAGAAGACCTCCATCGCCCGCACGCTTATCCATGATCCGGCGGTGATGATCTTCGACGAGCCGACGCTGGGGCTCGATGTCATGACGGCGCGGGCGATCGTGCGCTTTGTCCACGAATGCAAGGCGCGGAGGAAAACGGTGGTTTATTCGACGCACGTCATGAGCGAGGTCGAAAAGCTCTGCGACCGGATCGGCATCATCCATGGCGGGAAACTCCTCGCCGAGGGCACCCTGCCCGAACTGCGCGCGCGGTATGGTGAACAGGATTTGGAGGAAATTTTCGTCCGCGCCGTGGGCGGCGATCCGCTTTGAGCGGCTGATCCGGATCAAACTCCGCGCCAACCATGAATTTTTCCCACATTCGGACGGTTTACTTGAAGGAACTGAAGGACCTGTTGCGCGACAAACGCACGATCCGCTCCATGATCATTATCCCGATGCTGGTCATGCCGGCCCTGGCCTTTGGGGTCGGGAGCATCGCGAAGAACGTGTATTCCAAGGCCCGCGCGGAGATTCCTTCAGTCATGATTCTGGGCGGGGAGGATTCGCCTGCGGTGCTGGCGGAACTCCGGCGGTCCAAAAAATTTCGTGTCGTCCCGACCGTGGCCGACTGGAAGCATTCGATTTCGGAGAAGAAAATCCGGGCGGCGGTGCAGGTGCCCGAAGGATTTGCCGCGGGTCTGGCGGCTGGCACGACGGGGACTGTC
The DNA here is from genome assembly GCA_945859965.1 of Opitutus sp. GAS368. Taxonomy (GTDB): domain Bacteria; phylum Verrucomicrobiota; class Verrucomicrobiia; order Opitutales; family Opitutaceae; genus CAMAPG01. The sequence goes on from CAMAPG010000133.1 coordinate 7,078, forward strand.
GTCATCCATTATTATGAAGGCGAGCTGAAGTCCGGTTTTGCTGCGGCCGAACTCGAGGCGTTTTTCCGGGGACTGCGTGAAAGGACGGTGCAGGCCCGGCTGGCGGAGCACAACCTGCCGGCGACCCTGATGCGGCCGTTTGAAACGAAACGCGAAAATGCCGCTCCTCCCGACCGGGTGGGCGGAAATGCGCTCGGTGGCATCATTCCCTATTTCATCATCATTCTCTGCTTCACCGGGGCGATGTATCCGGCGATGGACCTGACGGCGGGCGAGAAGGAACGCGGCACGATGGAAACGCTCCTCTGCAGTCCGGTGGCCCGAGTGAACATAGTGCTCGGCAAGTTTTGCATGGTCCTCACGAGCGCGCTCGCGTCGATGACGCTTTCGCTCCTGACGATGACGGCGAGCTTCGCGATCGGCGGGGCGTTGTGGGGCGGGGGCGGAAAGGAAGCGGGCGTTTCCCGGCTCAACCTGCCGCCAATCGATCCCGCCGGAATCCTCGGGGTGCTCGCGATGGTGCTGCCGGTGGCGGTGCTGTTCTCGGCGGTAATTTTCACCGTGTCGCTTTTCGCCAAGAGCTTCAAAGAAGCGCAGAGCTACGTCGGGCCCATGATGGTGGTCGTGATTATGCCGGCGGTGGTGGGCATGCTGCCCGGCATCGATCTCAACGTCCGGCTCGCGCTGGTGCCCATCCTCAATCTTTCGCTCGTGTGCCGGGAAATGCTTTCCGGCGTCTGGCACTGGCAGTACATCGCGATCATCTTCGGTTCGACCTGCCTTTACGCCGGGCTGGCGCTTGCGTGGGCGGTGAAGATGTTCAATCGCGAGGATGTGATTTTCCGTGCCTGAGGGAGGTGTAGGGCCGTTTTGTTATGGGAGGGGCTTTATGCCCCGACGTGTCGCGTAAAAATAAGTCGAAACTGCATTTGCGGCGGTAAACGCCGGGTAAAACCGGTCCCGGCCTATAGGCATCCGGCCCAATGGGGCCTATACTCCGTCTAGGCTACTCAACCCACTGCTCCTTCCTCCCGCCCATGAATCTCGTCAAAAAAATCCTCATTGTGCACGGCGACGCCAAGGCGCGGCGCCGCCTGGTGCTGCTTCTGGCTGACGCCGGCTTCGATCTCCGCGCCTTCTCCACCGCCGATGCCGCCGCGGAAAATGCGCGCGGGGAATGGTT
>CAMAPG010000134.1 GCA_945859965.1 Opitutus sp. GAS368
TGTTTTCGAATTCGCCGCCGCGCTCCGCGACGCCGGCATTGCTGCCGGCCTCACGCCGGATACCGCGCAGGCGCTCACGGTCGAGACCCTCCTCGGCGCCGCCCGACTGCTGGCCCGTAAAAAAATCGAGCCAGAAATATTGCGGGATCAAGTGACCTCGCCCAACGGCGTCACCTTTGCCGGACTGCAACGCATGACCGCCCGTGATTTCCGCGGCTTGATCCGCGAAACCGTCCTCGCCGCCAAGGCCCGGTCCGAAGAATTATCGAAGGACTCCTGATCGCCACAGTGCTGCGGGAAAGCCACGAAACGCCATTTCGTGCTTCCGCCCCGGCGCGTTTCCGCGATTAATTTTTCCCATGAGCACCCTCCGCGGCCGCATTCTTGTCACCGGTGGAGCCGGCTTCATCGGCAGCGCACTCGTGTGGGCGCTCAACCGCAGGGGTCTCACGGATATCGTGGTCGCGGATTTGATGGATGGAACGAAACAATGGCACGGCCAGGTCCCGCTCAGCCTCAATGCGGAGGAGAAGAGGAAAAATCTCCGCTCGCTCCAGTTTGCCGACTTGGTTGAAGCCGATGTTTTTCGGACCCGGGTTCAATCCGACGCCAATGCCTTTGGCCGGTTCTCCACCGTTTTTCATCTGGGCGCGAATTCCTCCACGACGGAAACCAACGCGGAGTTTCTTCGGGATATCAATTTCGAGTACACGCGACAGCTCGCGCAGTGGACGCTCAGGCAAGGCGCCCGGTTTATCTACGCCTCGTCCGCCGCGACCTATGGGGATGGATCGGCCGGCATGGACGATCAGAACGAGCACTTGGAACGGCTTCATCCGCTCAATCTCTACGGACAGTCCAAGCACGATTTCGACATTTACGCCCGGGACCAGGGCTGGCTGCGGCAGATCGTCGGCGTGAAATACTTCAACGTTTTCGGTCCGAATGAAGACCACAAGGGCGACATGCGTTCGTTGGTGCACAAGGCCTATCAACAGATTCTCACCACGGGACAGGTGCAGCTCTTCAAAAGTCACAAACCCGAGTTTAAAGACGGCGAACAACAGCGTGACTTCCTCTACGTGAAAGATGCCGTGGAGATGACCCTCCATTTTGCGGAGAAGGCGGCTGTCGCCGGCGGCCTTTATAACCTCGGATCGGGCGAAGCGAATACCTGGCTGACGCTCACCCGGGCGATCTTCGCCGCCTTGGGGCTCGAATCCAAAATCGTGTTTGTGAACATGCCGGAAGTACTACGGGGAAAATACCAGTATTTCACGCAGGCCGATGTTTCCAAGCTCCGGGCCACCGGTTATGCACGGCCAATGACCCCGCTCTCGGAAGCGGTGCGCGATTACGTCCAAAGCTATCTCGTTCCCGGCAAAAAACTGGGGGAGTAGCCCGAAACTCCCTGAACGGAACGAGCCCGAGCAGCAGGCGGAAACGTTGCCCTGCGAACAGCAGAAAATGAAAAAGCCCGGCCAAAGTCGGCCGGGCTTCAAGAAAGCAGTTTAGCGCTTAAGGGATTTTTTCCAATTCAACCGCAGTCCATTCTTTGCGCGTGCCGTCCTTGGTGCGGACTTCGGTCACCTTTTCGGTGGCAATCGGTCCGGCTTTGTTACCCCACTCCTGGCGGATGTAGGTCAGAACTGCCGCGATCCGGTCGTCACTCCAACCCGCCCCAGTTGGGCCGGCCGCAGGCATGATGCCGTTAAATGTCACACCCGCAACGCTGACCGGTCCGTTGAGACCATGAAGCACAATGCGGATCAGACGTTCTTCCGAGTCCTGAACCCACTCTGACTTGGCCAAGGGAGGAAAGGCCCCGGGGATGCCCAGACCATTCGGCTGGTGGCAGGTATGACAAAACGACTCATACTGCTTTTTGCCGTAAGCCACCATGTCGATCTTGACCGGAAGCGCGTTCGGATCTTCGTGCGCATGCGGTAGATTCCGTTCGTCAAAAATCTTCGGGCTAAAATGTCCGGAGAACAGGTTGAGATAGGTGCCGCCAAAAAAAATCAGTCCGCTGAAGAGAAAGAGCAACACCAGCGGGAGCAACTTGTACGAGCCACCATCGTCCTTTTCGGTGGCCGTGATCTGCTCGTGCGCATGCAGCAATTCCTCATCGGTCAGAGGCTTCGCCGGGCGGAAGTCGGGTGTGGGTTGGTCGCTCATGGGTGCGCGCCCTCCTTGGCTTTCGAGACGAACGGTTTCGCCTCGGGATAATCGTAGGCTGTTTTCAAACTGAGCAGATAAGCCGCCAGCTCCTCCGCCTGGGCGGAGGGAACCACTTCCCGATCTCCGATGCGCGCGACCACTTTCGAGGACGGCTCAACGTCATGCGGATGTTCCACAAACAGAAACCGGTAGGCCGGCTTGATCGCAGTGCCGTGATAAAGCAGCTGGTAAATCTCGTTCGCCGTCTTCACCCGATTGCCCACATTGGTCAGGTCGGGGCCGAGGCGGGACTGGCCTAATTGCACGCGCTCCTGGTAAATATAGTCGCGGGCCACACTCTGACGTGTGCCCCATTTGCGTTCGATATCGCTGCCGGAACCGGCGCGATGCACCGCCTGGGTGTGGCAGGAAGCACAACCGAGATTCTGGTAAACCACGCGGCCGCGCTTGGCGATGCCCGCCATGGGCTCGGGAAAGGTTTTATCCTCCAACTGGTCGTAATAAGGACGGACCCCGGCAATCTGGGCATTCGTGCCGAGGGCCAGCCCAGCCCACGAAATTGCGAGCGCGGCAAAAATGCCGAGGAAAAGAAACGTACCGTTTTTCATGACGCAGACGCCTCCAAGGTCGCCGGGGAACCGCAAAGCAGGCCACGGCAGGCGGCACATTGCAGGCGGAAGAAATGAAACGCCGCGATGACACTGCCGAGGAGGAAAATGGCTTCACCCGCAGTTGCCGCCAGAAGCCAGGGTTTGGTGCTGGCCGCAATCGCCGCGAAATTTTTGGCGGGGTCCAGCAGCCCATGTCCTTGGACCCAACCGGCAATCGCCAGGCTGACCACGGTCACGGTCAAACCCAGGACGGTCAGGACGAAATGAGCGCGAATGAGCGCGGTCGAGGGCCAGGCCACGCCGGTGACCCGGGGAGCGAGGAAATAGATCGCGCCAAAAATCGGCAGCGAAAACGCGCCGGCAAGCATGAGCTTCAATTGCGCCACCGGGAAAAAAGTAAACTGCACGATTTGCGCAAAACCCCGAAACGCGAAGACCGCCGTCACAATCCCGCCGAGGAGATAGACCAGCAGGCCGGCCGAAACAAAACTCAGGATCGGATTACCCCGGCCACCCGCGAGTCCGGCGCGGAGATTCAGCCCAAGCACAAAATAGTGAAACAGCAGCAGCGAGGAACAGACAATCGCCAGCGTCGGAATCCAAGCCGGCACCGGCGCACCCACCAAGGAGCGCGCACCGGTGAAAGACGCAAAAAAGATCAGTGTCCAAAAGCCGTGGGGCGCATAATCGTAATTGGGGATGACCCGGCCCGAGATTTTTGGAAGGAGGTAATAAGCCGCCGCCAGTGCCACCGGAATGAGCCACAGACTGACCTCGGTCTCGGCAAACCAAGCGGCCACCACCGCCTGGGCCACGCCATGCACCGGGGAGGCCAAAAGCAATACCTGCGCGGTGGAGTACGACCAGACGAACAGCAGCAAAGCGGCCACCGCGTACCATTGGGCCGCGAACATCGTGGTGATACGGCGGCCGGTCCAAGCGAGAATTCCAGGAGTCGCAATCGCCGCGCCCGCCACCAGCAGGAACGGATGCACGTAAGCCGGCATCTGGAGAAAGGGAATTCCGGTCAGCTCACCCACAGCGATGGCGACGAGACCGACAAGCACGGCCAGATTCCAGAAAAACGTTCCCACCGTCATCAGCCCCACGCCGCGCAGCGGTGCTCCGCTCAAGCGACCCAGAATCCAGACGGCCACCGCGAAGGCAGCATTGGCGGCCCAGCCGTAGATAAAGACCGTTTCCTGCAAGGCCTGAGCCCGGCCGTGGGTGAACATGGCACAGTCGGCGAGGAAGCCGGGGGTATGGAGCTGGATCGCCGTCACGAGCGACAACCCGCCACTGACGAGTAACCAAAGAAAGGCCGCGGCGAGCAACATTCCCAAGGGCTTGCGCGCCGTGAGATCGGTTTCGCTGGGAGCCGCGGTAGCGGCGGTGGACGGTGCGTGGGTTATCACATCAATGGGTTGAAACGATTACCGCGACGGGACGGAAGCCGCCTTGCCGCCGGGGGTTGGTTTCTGGGCGTTGATCTCCTGCACGGTCAGTTCCATCGCGCGGTCGATCGGGAGTTGCATCACGCCCTTGGCCTGGTCGATCCAGGCATAAGTCGCCAGCTGGTGCTGATGTTTGTCTTTCAATTCCGTGAGGTACGCCTTGCGTCCCTGCGCGGTCGTTTTCCAAACCTGGTCCTTCGGAATATTTTCGGCCGAGGACTGCACCGAGTTTCCACCCTGATGCCGCAGATAAACGAAATAGACCATGAGCAGGAAAAACGCGAAGCCGACAAAAACGGCGACAACGGAAAAGAAGGATACGGGGCGGGCGGAACCGCGCGTCGAATTCATGGTGGAGGAATCACTCATGGTGGGTCAGGGACTCGCCAATGCGCGGGTCGCGAATCGGGATGAGCTTGGCCGTCGGGAAACTTTTCAGGTAAGCCCAGACGCACACGCCGCCGATACCCACGACGGACGTGAGAACCCAGAGCAGATTAAGGGAAATGAAAGGCAGCGGATTGCCGTGTGCATCCTTCAACGCCGGAAGGATGTTGTAGCACAGATCGATCAGGATGATCAGCAGGATCCAATAAGCGATCCCCCGGATGATGCGATGCGTGACCTTGAAGCGGTAGGAAAGCAGGAAGAAGAAAGGCACGAAGAAATGGCCGAAAAGCAGGGTCATGCCGACCCATTTCCACTGGTTGGGCGCGCCGTCGAAATTGATTTCGCGCAGGTTGTACCAGAACGTTTCCTCGGGAATATTGGCGTTCCAGATCAGGAAATATTGGGAGAACGTGATGTAGGCCCAGAACACGGTGAACGCGAGCATCAGCTGGCCGATGCTGTGCAGATGATTGGTGTTCAAGATCCCCTTGTAGTCACCGCGGTGATAAAGCCAGACCATGATGATGACGCCGAAACAGAGCGCACCACGGATACAATTGGCGAAAAACCACACACCGTACATGGTCGAGAACCAGTGATACTCGAGACTCTTGACCCAATAAATCGCCGCAAAGGTCAGGGTCAGCGCGCCGATGGGCAGGCCCATGGCAGCCGTCGTGCGATTCATCATCGTCCATTTCAGATCCCCATCGCGATCCTGACTGAACGACGCCTTCCGGAGGCGGGCTGAGAGCCAGACCCAGGCGATGAAAAACGCAATCGTCATGCCCGTGAACATCTCACGACTGAGGAAACCGGATTTTTTCTGATAAAGAATATCCGTCCCGACCGTGCCCCCATGGACGTGATGATGCGGGTCCATCCAAGGCCAAACGAGGTCGTGATGGCCGCCAAACCAGGAAACAAGGACCAGTGGCAGGAATAGGAGCGCCAGCCATTTGAAGGAGGCGAGGCCATGCTCCCATTGGCGGCGGATGACCGTTGACCACGAGGCGTCAAAAATGTGGTGGATGAGCACCAGCATGAGCATCCCGATGACAATGGCGGTCCAATAGGTGATGCCCACCAGCCAGGACAGCGCCACCGCCGTGGGAGTGGACACGAAAAGTCCAAGGGCAGTCAGAGCGATGCCGACCAAACCGATGATCAGCGCTTTATTCGCCGACGAGGCAATGGATGAATCGGCCACAAGAGGAACGGGAGCGGAAGCGGCGTGGGTGCTCATTTGAGACCGAGGAGTTGCTTGGCTTGAGGATCAACGACGTCGGCCGCGGCACCCTGCTGGGCCCGTTGCAGCGCCCGGACGTAGGCGATTACCGCCCAACGTTCCTCGGGAGCAAGTTTGTCGGCGTAAGGCAGCATGTTCTTGTTCGGCGAGCCGATGGTGATCGTATTGAAAATTTCGCCTTCGGCCATTTTCCGGAAACGATCGTCATGAAAGCCCGGGGTGGCGCCCATTCCATAGCGTTTGGTCACGCCGTTGCCATCGGCCACCAAGCTGTGACAGGGAGAGCAATAAATCGTGAAAAGTTCCTGGCCGTGGCGGATGAACTTCATGTCCACCGTCAGTCCGGCCGGGAAGCCGCGGGCCCAGGCACCGGTGGCATCCTTGCCACGATAAAGGTGGTCGTCCTCCCGCAGCTCTCCGCGGGGTACGACATTCGCCGGCAGTGGACGATCCGCGCGGCCGTCCGCGAAAAATGCGCTCTGGCCCTGCGGGCGGTACTTCGGCTGGTGTTTCATTCCGGGGAAGGCCCATTCGGGAAACACATCCATCGGAGGGGTCGTGAACGTGCGGCCGCGGAAACCGAGCACGGAGACCACGAGCACGACGACAAAAGCAGTGATGAGGTAAACAGTGCGCATGGCTCAGGTTTCCAAATCCTTGATGTCCTTGCCGCCGGCCTTCTCAAGAAGCGCCTGGGTGTTGGCGAGATTGAAACGCGGATCGCGCGCCTCGATCACGATGAAGAAAAGATCGTCCATGCCGCGCCGGATTTTTTCGTATTTCAAAACGGGATGATAATGCATCGGCAGGCCGTTGAGGAAAAACATCCCGCCGATCGTCGCGAACGCGGTGAAGAGAATCGTCAGCTCGTACGCGATCGGAAACGCGAACATCGGGCTGAAGTAGGGTTTGCCGCCCACGATCAGCGGGTAGTCCCATGCCCCGGTCCACCAGATCATCGACATGCCGGTGAAGAAGCCCGTGATGCCGCCGCACAGGGAAATGCGCGGCACGACCGAGCGTTTCAAGCCCATGGCCTTGTCGAGGCCATGCACCGGGAACGGCGTGATGCAGTCCCAGTTTTTGTAACCGGCGTCGCGGACTTGCTCGGCCGCGTGATAGAGGCCAGGAGCAGTTTCAAAGGTGGCGATCAGGCCGTAGGAGGGTGCAGCCATGGTCAGTGTAGATTAATGACGGCCTTCTTGGATGACCGGGTCGCCATGTCCGGTGAGGTCATGGTCGCCTCCGTGAACATCCGCAGCCGGGGTGACCGCTTTCAGTTCGGCCATCGGCATGATGGGCAGGAAGCGGATGAAGAGAAGGAACAGCACCGAGAAGACGCCGAAAGTGCCGAAGAAGGTGAAGATTTCGACGATGCTCGGGGAGTAATAGCCCCAGCTCGACGGGAGGAAGTCGCGGGCCAGCGAAGTGACGATGATCACGAACCGCTCGAACCACATGCCGACGTTGACGAAGATGCAGAGAATCCAAACCAGGGTGGTGTTATTCCGCACCCGCTTGAACCAGAAGAATTGCGGCGTGAGCACATTGCACGAAATCATGATCCAGTAAGCCCAGGCATAGGGGCCGAACGCGCGATTGATGAAGGCGAAGCCTTCGTACGGATTCGCGCTGTACCACGCGATGAAGAACTCCATCGCGTAGGCGTAGCCAACGATCGTCCCGGTCGCGAGGGTCACCTTGCACATACAGTCGATGTGGTACTGGGTGATGAGATCCTCGAGCTTGTAGATCGCGCGCAACGGCAGCATCAGCGTCAACACCATGCCGAAGCCGGAGAAAATCGCGCCCGCCACGAAGTACGGCGGGAAAATGGTCGTATGCCAGCCCGGCAGCAACGAGACCGCGAAGTCGAACGACACGATCGTGTGCACGGAGAGCACCAGCGGAGTCGAGATGCCCGCCAGGATCAGGTAGGCCATTTCGTAGTTGCTCCAATGGCGGTTGGAACCGCGCCAGCCCATTGCGAAGAGACCGTAGAGGAAGGAGCGGAGCTTGTTGCCCGCCGCTTCAAAACGATCGCGCAGGGTCGCAAGATCGGGAATCAGGCCGATGTACCAGAAAAGAACGGACACCGTACCGTAGGTCGAGACCGCGAACACGTCCCACTCGAGCGGGGAACGGAAATTCTGCCAGATCGCGTTCGAATTGGGGATGGGGAAGAGATACCAGGCATACCACACACGACCGACGTGGAAGACTGGGAAGATCGCCGCACAGACCACCGCGAAAATCGTCATGGCCTCGGCCGCGCGATTGATCGAGGTCCGCCATTTCTGGCGCAGCAAACAGAGAATCGCGGAGATCAGGGTGCCGGCGTGGCCGATACC
>CAMAPG010000135.1 GCA_945859965.1 Opitutus sp. GAS368
AGGGTTAAATGGAGTGAGCCTTCGGTCCTCCGGCAAACCTGGTCCAGTATCGCAAATTGCTAAATGCAATTTTTTGAGATGCAGAGAAGAAGTCAGACTAATCCGTCGCGGATTGGGCGTGGTCGCCATCGCTTCGACACTGTTTTTTATAATATTGAAAAGGGCCATTCCTAAAAGGTCTACATTCGCTCGGACTTGAAATGATTTATGAATAGGATCGTTAAACTGGATTTCCATGCTTGTTGCCGCCCCGAATTGAGATCTCGCGCGTTCCAAAATAGTTGTAAGTGCCTCTATGAAGCCGATGGACTTGATCGGTTGGTTGAAGAGGGCGCCTGCGTTAAAGAAATGATCACAGAGTCGATCGACTTGAGTGATGCGCTCCAATCCGGCCTGAGCATCGGTGGACAGGACATCGATAGCGCGGCCCGCCTCTAAGGCGCGTAGCAATTGGGTTGGAAGATAAAGGCTATTACGAAGTTCATGAGCAAACTGTGGCGCGTATTGCGCATAAAAATTAAGGCGTTCAGTGCCGCGCAGTCGCTGGCTTAAGTGTACAAAAGACAACCCCAATTGCATTGTTCGCAAAAGCTCATACGTCTCACGCAATTCACGTGAAAGAAAGGCGCGTCGAGAATTTCTTGTTTTGAATGCAACTATAAGCCGATCGTTAGATTGAGCAGTATAGCAAACAATAGCGGCAACATGGTGATCGACGACATAGTCGTAAATGCCTGAAGATGTGCTGCTGAGTCGGTCCAATATTTCAGGGGTTGTCCACTTATGCTCTGCTACATATGTTAGTAATTCGGTTGGAATGGACTTGCTTGGCCATGGCGCGACATGGGTAGCGTCTGAAAGGAAAATGGCCGATGAACCTGACCAACGCTGCAGAATGGCTACAAAATCTGCATGGAGATCGCCTGTCCCATGAGACTGTTCTATTAGTGCATTAGTGGAGGTTTGTGCGGTGAGAAAGTCATGGGATTCAAAACCGCGATTAATCAAACGGCGCAGCTGACGGTCGATAAGAGGCAAGCCGAGCAGAATCCCGGCTATGAAAATGCTGCATCCTAAGACTTTAGAACCTGGCAGATCAGCAATATTTGACAGAAGTGAAATGCAGAGAAAGGCAGTTCCGAAATAAAAAAATGTTCGGATAAGGCATAGGATGGCCGCCTTACGGATATCTCGGAGATCAAGTATCTCGCTTCTGACGAAAAGTATAGTGGCCAAGATTAATCCGATTAGGAAAATGATAGGAACGAACTATTGGGCATATCTTATTTTTAAAACCGATCCTAATACTATGCTTGTGATAACGGTTCCTAGTGCAAAAGAAACGAGTATAAGGAATGCGATGACATCGTTACGTATGATTCCTGTTAGTTTGTTTCTTTTAAGAAGAATGGCGCTATCGACTATTAAATAGATTCCAAGGATTACGATATTTAGATTAACGATCCAATACCAAGAATGGCGCGCATACATCCCATCGATCTCAGTATATGAGATATAGGAGTTGCTGAATACTCCGATAAAAACTGTGGCTAACGCTAGGTGGAAGCGTATGAGTTTAAGGCGAGACTTAATCGATGCACGAGGTGCAACGATCGTTTCTTTCAGGAAACCTAAGCTGCATATAAAAAGTCCTCCGAAGAAAATACCGGCACGGTGAAGTATTGGTTGATGGAGCCAGAAAATCGACGCAACTCCCCCCTGCCATAGCGCGATTAGTAACAAAGCTGTTACCCATGCACGGTTGATACTCCGGCGGTGGTTGGTAAAGAGGATCAGAATTGCTAGGACTAATGCGAATATAGCGATGACGCTTGAAGGAGAAATGAATGTCAGGGAGAGACGCTCAAGGCTTTCTCGCAGACCGGTAAGGAACATGGTTTGGCGTGGGTTAACAGGTGGATTTTGACATGGTCATATGTGGTCATCACAGAATCGTTGATTCAATCGGAGCCGTCCTTTTTTTGCCTACCGGGCAATATTCGCGTTGTCGACGGGAGCGATTGAGTCAGGACATCCTTTACGAGCGCAAGGATTAGTGTACACTCCCGTTATTATGAAAGGTCGATGCCAGTTCAGCTTGGCTCTGCTCATAGTGGGCGGTGGCGTGGTTGGGTGTTCGTCACCCCAGATGTCGCGGATTGATTCGGGTCGGGACGTGTACGAAACCTGGCCGCTGGACGTGAGGCAGGCGGTGCTCGATGGCCGCGCGGAACCGGGCATGACGCCCGAGATGGTCAAGATGGCCATGGGCAAGCCGACCGAGGTCGTCGCCCGCGGCAATGGCAAGGAGGAGCTCTGGATTTACATCAAGGGCGGCGAGGACGAGTCCAGCGCCATGAACGATCCGGGTTATGGCATGGGCGCCAATACCGGGGGAATGAGTGTGGGCACCGCTCTCGGCGGCGGGGGGCGCAACAGCGGCTTGAATGTGGGCGTGGGGGGCGGCATGGGCTCCATGGGGAACGGCCCGATGCGCGCGCGTCGCATCACCCCCATTGAGGTGCGCGAGGTGGTGTTTCGCGATGGCGTGGTCGAACGCGCGACGCCCGGCCCGTAGCCGCGCCGTTTAGTAACCCAGCTTCCGGTAGTCGAGGAGGCTGTGGCTGATCCAGCCGTTCGTCAGCGCCGCCCGGTCGGTCAGCGGCTCGCCGGGCGAAACGTCCTCGCCTTGCTTGAACACAAAGCGGTGGGTGCCGTCGTCCTGCAATGGGCTGAAGAGGCCGGGAACCACTACCCGCGCCGGTACCGTGCGGTGTACGGGGGTGTCGGGGCGGCAGGGGTCGGGGAAATTGAGGTTATGGACCACGAAGCTGCGGGGCGCGGTCGCGCCGAGGAGTTCGGGGACCAGCCGGGCCGCGTGTTGCACGGAAATGCGCAGGTTGGCCAGCAGCTCCGGGCTGGGAATTCCGCCCGCGGTTTTGAGGCGGTCGAAGGCCTCGAAATCCAGGTCCTGCGAAAATGCGATCGCTGGGATGCCGTGGAGCGCGCCTTCCCACGCCCCGCCGATGGTGCCGCTGGCGAGGATGAAGCCGAGGGTCGCGTTGAGGCCGATGTTGACGCCGCTGACGACCCCTTCGACAGGCTCAGGCCGGGCTCCTTCGATCGGTCCCGAGCCCGTGTCGGTGAGCTGGGGGAGGAGGTGCGCGATCGCGATGTTCACGCAATCGCTCGGGGTGCCGTTGACCACCCAGGTCGGGCAGCCGAAGCCGCGGTCGACGCGCTCGGAGGTGACCGGGCGGTGGCGCGATTTGGCGGCGCCGATCCAGCTTTGCTCATGCTTGGGTGCGACCACCGCCAGGGTGTGGCCGGCGTGGCGCAGGGCGGTGACGAGTTCGCCCAGGAAGACACTGTCGATGCCATCGTCGTTCGTCAGGAGGAGGCGCATGGGTTGGATAGCTGTAGGGCTTCTGCGGCGGGCTGTAAGCCTAAAGTGCGCAAAAAAGCCGGAGGCGCGAACGCCTCCGGCTGGGAAAAAGGCTGGATGCCTTAAACGTGGCTCAGGCCTGCGGGGCCGGCGCGGGTTGCGCCTGCTCGCCGCCACCTTGCTTCTGGCCTTCCATTTCCTTCATCGCGGCCTTGCGCGAGAGGCGCACCTTGCCGGAGCGTTCGTCGATGCCGACGCACTTCACCCAGATCATGTCGCCCATCTTGACGACATCCTCGGTGCGGCGCACGCGGAAGTCGGCCAGCTCGGAGATGTGTACGAGGCCTTCCTTGCCCGGGGTGCATTCCACGAAACAGCCGAAGTCCTTGATGCCGGTGACGCGGCCGTTGTAGAGCTTGCCGGTCTCGATCGGGGCGCCGCCACCACCGCCGCCAGCGCCGCCGCCGCACAGGCCGTCGATTTCCTGGATCGCGCGAGCCATCGCGTCGCCGTTGTTGGAATAGATGTAGATCTTGCCGGAATCGTCGTCCGCGATGTCGATCTGCGCGCCGGTCGTCTCGGTGATGCGGCGGATGGTCTTGCCGCCGGGCCCGATGAGGAGGCCGATCTTTTCGGGATCGATCTGGATCGTCTGGATCCGGGGAGCGTACTTGCTGAGGTCGGCGCGGGGCGCGGGCAGCGCGGCGAGCATCGTCTTCAGGATCGAAATGCGGGCGTCGCGCGCCTGGAAGATCGCCGCCTTGGCGATTTCAAACGGCAGGCCGTTGATCTTGAGGTCGAGCTGGAAGCCCGTGATGCCGGTTGTGGTGCCGGCGAGCTTGAAGTCCATGTCACCGAAGTGATCTTCCTCACCGAGGATGTCGGTGATCGTGACCCACTTCGCGATCGAGCCGTCGGGTGCATTCTCGGTCATCAGGCCGCAGGAGATACCCGCGACCGGGGCGATGATCGGGACGCCGGCGTCCATCAGCGCGAGACAGCCGCCGCAGATCGAAGCCATCGAGGTCGAACCGTTCGAGGCCATGATCTCGGAGACCAGGCGGATGGAGTAGGGGAACACATCCTCCGGGGGCAGGATCGGCACGAGCGAACGCTCGGCGAGCGCACCGTGGCCGATTTCGCGGCGGCCGGGTCCGATGAAGCGGCCGGTTTCACCGACCGAGAACGGCGGGAAGTTATAGTGGAGGATGAAGCTCTTCGACTTCGCGCCGCCGGTGAGGGCGTCGAGGTCCTGGGCTTCCTTGGTCGGTCCGAGGGTCGTGATGACGAGGCCCTGGGTATCGCCGCGCTGGAAAAGGGCGCTGCCATGGACGCGAGGGAGGACGCCGACCTCGGAGGTGATGGGACGGAGCGCCTTCGCATCGCGGCCGTCGGAACGCACGCCGCGCTCGAGGACGGTCTTGCGGTAGGCTTTGTACTGAAGGTCTTCGAAGACGACGTTCAGGTCGACATCGGTGAACTTGCCCTCGCCGAGTTCGGCGATGAGAGCCTTCTTGGCCTCTTCCTTGAGGGCTTTGACGTTGGCCGAACGAACGGCCTTTTCGAAGCCGAAGATGGCGGATCCGAGACGCTCGGAAGGAACGACACGCTCAATGATGGCGCGGGCTTCGGCGGTGGCGCCGACGAGGGCGAAAGTCGCCTTCGGTTTACCGGCGAGGGTGCGGAGTTCCTTGATCGCGGCGATGATCGGCTGGATGGCCTGGTGGCCGAACGCGAGAGCCTCGATGAAACGGTCTTCCGAGATCTGGTCGGCGGAACCCTCGATCATCAGCATGTCCTTCTCGTTGCCGACGTAGATCAGGTCGAGCGTCGAGGAGAACATCTGCTCGATGGTCGGGTTGGCGACGAACTGGCCATCGATCTGGGCGACGCGGACAGCGCCGATGGGGCCGTTCCACGGAATCTCGGAGATGTGGAGGGCGGCGCTGGCGCCGTTCACCATCGAGATATCGGGCTCGTTGAGCTGGTCGGCTGAGAGGAGGAGGCCGATGACCTGGACCTCATTGAGGAAACCCTCCGGGAAGAGAGGGCGGCACGGACGGTCGCAAAGGCGGGACGTGAGGATTTCCTTTTCGGAAGGACGTCCCTCGCGCTTGAAGTAACCACCGGGAAAACGGCCGGCGGCGGCGTATTTTTCGCGGTAATCGACGGTGAGGGGGAAGAAGTCCTGGCCTGGGCGCATGGTCTGCGCGACACTGGCGGCGACGAAGACGGTGGTTTCACCCACGGTGATGGTGACGGCGCCGCTGGCGAGATTGGCGATCGAGCCGGTGCCAAAGGTGATGCCGAGGCCGGGGACTGAGACGGAATGTTTCTGATTCATATTCTAACGGATGTTATTTTCGTGATTTCGGACGGATTGAAACGCGGTACGCGCGGAAATGCGCGGAGGCCGGTTTCGGGTTGCTCAACGGCTGGCGCGCAGGCCGGCCGGGCTTTTTGGTCAGCTCGCTCAGGCGCGAGAGATTTCCGTTTGGCGCTCGTTTTCCCGCAAGAGGGAGAAACAAACGGAAATGTCCCGGTCTGGATTCGAGTGTCGTAAAGACAACGGGCGACCCGCGGATCGGGTCGCCCGTGTGACAAAAAGTGTTATTTGCGAAGGTGCAGCTTCTGCAGAATCTCCGTATACTTCGGGAGTTCGTGCTTCTTGAGGTAATCAAGGAGCTTGCGACGGCGACTGGCCATTTGCAAAAGCCCCCGGCGGGAGTGGAAATCCTTGCGGTGCGTACGGAGATGCTCGGTCAAGTGATTGATCCGGGCGGTCAGCAGCGCGATCTGGACTTCGCTCGAGCCGGTGTCCTTCTCGTGAGTTTTGAACTGGGCGATGATTTCGGGTTTAACGACTGTGGTAGACATGGTTTAGTGGTTGGGTTGCACGACTGTAGGGACCCTTGCGGATCCGTGGCGCCCGCCTCCGCCGCGGGGATTCCGCAGCCTCAGCCGGCGTCACCGTTCCAATCCGGCGGAATGCCGGACCAGTCATGGTAGAAGCCCAAAACCGATGGACTTTCACTAACGCAAGGAGCCAGACTCCTGTTTCCCCGGGGCCCGCGCAAGCGAAATTTTGTGCCATTTCTGCGCGTTCCTCCCTACGTAAACCGCCCGGATTACCGGCCTAGAAGCGGTTTGGGAAATGCCGGTTCCTTTAGATTCACGTAGCGAAACGCGTGATCGTTTCGGGTTCGGACGAAAGCCTCACGGCTTTCGCTACTCGGAGAGACGAATTCCCAAACTGCTCCTAATCCAAGAGTTTTGCGAAAAGGCCCGTCCCGGAAGGCCGGGCCCGAACCGGCACATTTACCCCGCCCGCAGGTTGAGCTGCTTCAGATCGCCGCAGCCGGGCAGTTTCCGGAGCTTTTCCACGATCGCCTGACGGTGGTGAAATAGTTCGTTCCGGACGACCGCATGGGCCGCGATGACCACGAGGGTGCGTCCGCCCGCTTCGAGCCGGGCGGCGTGGGAGTAGACGGCGTTGGCCGCCCCGACGATTTCGGTCCATTGCGCGCGGATCGTGTCTTCGGGGGTGGAACGGCCGAGCTGGTACTTGGTGACCAGCTGGTCGATGACCTGAGCCAGCCCGTGGGTGGCCCGCAGCTTTTGCCGGCGCGGCTCGTCGTAAGGCACGCCGCGCAAATCGCCGATCAATTCCTCGGCGGTCTTGCTGAAAGGGACGGGATCTTTCTCGGCCACGGCGGTGCTCCTAACGAAACCCGACTTTCCGGAACAGCGAACGCATGATCTCGTAAATATAGCCGCAGGACCGCCAGGCGCGGACGGTCGCTTTTTTTACTTCACCGGTGCGCAACACCACCGCATTCACCAAGGCCACTGCCGCGAAGCCGGCGGCCTTCAGCACATTGGCGACGAGGCGAGAGAGCAGGTAGCCCAGGGCGCCGGGTTGGGCGCTGCGGTCCATGACGCGCGACCGGGCGGAGTCGAAGGCATGCCGCGAGGCGTAGCGAAACGTGGTCCGGCTCGCGGGCATCTGGTGCAGCACCTTGGCGGCGGGCACAAACCAGACTTCGAGGCCGGCGGAGCGCACTCGCCGGATCATTTCGGAATCGCCGCCGGCGAAGAGGCTTTGGCCGCTGCGGTCGAGATCGGCGTGGAACGGACCCACTTGGTCGAACACCCATTTTGGCAGGGCGAAATTGGCGCCCATCGGCGACTGCCGCGGGGAAATCGGGCCGACATCGGGACGAAACGCGAGGGGCTCATGCCACTCCGCCACCCAGGGCGGCAGGCCGTCGGGGAAAACCGGGATGACTTCGCCACCGATGGCGCCGATGCGCCGCGCGGTGTCGGCGGCAAAAGGGGCGGTGATTTCCGCGAGCCAGGTCGGCTCCATCAGGATATCGTCGTCGCCAAACACCACGATGGCGCCGCGCGCCTCGGCGATCGCGCGGTTGCGCGCATGGTTGAGGCCCTGCCGGGTCTCGAGCAGGTAGCGCGGCGCGGGACGGGTGCCGGCGAACGACTCGACCACGGCGTGCGTGTCATCGGGCGAATTGTTGTCGATGACGAGAATCTCGAACTGGTCGTGGGGATAGTTCTGCCGCGTGAGCCCCTGCAGCGTCTGGCGCAGCAATCCCGCCCGGTTGTAAGTCGGGATGGCGACGGTGATGCGGGGAGGGACGGAAGAAATCATGCGAGGGACGGCGGAGGCGCGTTCTCAGTCGCTTTGCGGGGGCCAAATGACAAATCAAAAGCTAACGGCGGCTGCGGAGGCGCAGCGCCAGCCAGACCCAGCCGCTCGGCAGGAAACTGCCCGGCATGCGGCGAAAGCGCAGGGTGCGCGCCAGGGAGA
>CAMAPG010000136.1 GCA_945859965.1 Opitutus sp. GAS368
TCGGGATACTTGATCCCGAGACGGCAGCCACGGAAACCGAGCATCGGGTTGAACTCATGCAGTTCATGCACCCGGTGAACGATTTTTTCCACCGGAATGCCGAGTTTGCGCGCGAGGTCGGTCTGTTGCTCCGTCGAATTCGGCAGGAATTCGTGCAGGGGCGGATCGAGGAAACGGATCGTTGCGGGGAAACCCTTCAGCGCCTCGAAAATCCCGAGGAAATCCTCGCGCTGGTAGGGAAGGAGCTTGGCGAGGGCGGCCTGGCGCGCCTCGAGCGAATCGGCGAGGATCATCTCGCGCATCGCGTCGATGCGGTCGCCTTCGAAGAACATGTGCTCCGTGCGGGTGAGCCCGATGCCGGTCGCGCCGAACGCGACTGCGTTGCGCGTCTGTTCGGGGGTGTCGGCGTTGGTGCGCACCTGCAGCTTCGTCACTTTTCCGCACCACTTCATCAGCTGAACGAAATTCACGAAGGTGCGCCCCTGCCGGGCGGTGGCGTCGCCATGGACGAGTCCCTGGATCACCTCGGCGGGAGCGGTCTTGATTTCGCCGGCGTAGACCGTGCCGGCGGTGCCGTCGATCGAGAGGAAATCGCCCTCCTTGAAAACCTGGTCGCCGACGGTGAGGGTGCGGCCGTCGTAATCGACCTCCAGGGCGGCGGCGCCGCACACGCAGACCTTGCCCATCTGCCGGGCGACGAGGGCGGCGTGCGAAGAGACGCCGCCGCGCGCGGTGAGGATGCCCTCGGCGGCGATCATCCCCCGGAGATCCTCGGGCGACGTTTCCACGCGCACGAGCAGTACCTTTTGTTTTTTGTCGGCGGCTTCGACGGCGCGTTCCGCGTTGAAATAGATTTGTCCGCTCGCGGCGCCCGGTCCCGCCGGGAGGCCGGTGGCGATGGACTTGGCTGCCTGGATGGCGGCGCGGTCGAAGATCGGCGCGAGCACCTGGTCGAGCTGGTCGGCCGGCACGCGGGTGATCGCGGTTTTCCAGTCGATCAATTTTTCCTTCACCATCTCGACGGCGATGCGCACCGCGGCGACGCCGGTCCGTTTGCCGTTGCGGGTCTGGAGCATGAAGAGCTTGCCGTCCTGAATGGTGAACTCGAAGTCCTGCATGTCCTTGAAATGCGACTCGAGCGTCTTGCGGACCTTTTCCAGCTCGGCGAAAGCCTTCGGCTGTTTGGCCTGCAGCCGGGCGACGGGATCGGGGGTGCGGACGCCGGCAACGACGTCCTCGCCCTGGGCGTTCATGAGGAATTCGCCGTAGAAAACCTTTTCACCGGTGGCCGGGTCGCGGGTGAAAGCGACGCCCGAGCCCGACTCTTCGCCGGTGTTGCCGAACACCATGGCCTGGACATTGACGGCGGTGCCCCATTCCGAAGGGATGTTATATTTGCGGCGGTAGACGATCGCGCGATCGTTCATCCACGAGCCGAACACGGCGCCGATGGCGCCCTTGAGCTGGTCCCACGGGCTGTCGGGAAAATCGTGGCCGGTGCGTTCCTTGACCAGGGTTTTGAAGCGGACGATCAGTTCCTTGAGATCGCCGACGGAAAGCTTGGTGTCCTCGATGGCATGGTTGCCGTGGCGCTCGTCCTTGAGATGTTCGATGACGCTCTCGAACGGCTCATGGTCTTCGTTCGGGCGTTTTTGCACACCGAGGACGACATCGCCGTACATTTGGATGAAGCGGCGGTAGCAGTCCCAGGCGAAGCGCTCGTTTTTCGTCGCGGCGACGAGCGCGAGGACGGTCTGGTCGTTGAGCCCGAGATTAAGAATGGTGTCCATCATGCCCGGCATCGAGTCGCGCGCGCCGGAGCGCACCGCGACGAGCAACGGCATGGCGGTTTGGTCGCCGAACTTCGTGCCCATGACGGCTTCGATCTTGGCGACGCCGGCGGCAATCTGGCCCTGGAGCGAGGACGGGTAGGTGCGCTTGTTGGCGTAGTAGTAGGTGCAGACCTCGGTGGTGATGGTGAAACCGGGGGGCACGGGCAGGCCGATGCGGGCCATCTCGGCGAGATTCGCCCCCTTGCCGCCCAACAAGGGTTTCATCGAACCGTTGCCATCCGCTTTTCCGGCACCCCAGGAATAAACGTACTTGGGCGCCTTGGCGGCGGATTTGGATTTGCTCGACGGTTTCGCGGATTTCTTGGCTTTGGGTTTAACGGCCATAAGAGGTAATTTAAGTAACACGACGACGCTCAACGCGGGGGCAAGGAGCGTTTACAACATAACGCGAGGGGAAACCTGTCAACGGCGAGATGCGCCGCCGGCCGGTTCCGTTGCCCGTCGGGTGCCGCCACACCCAAGCCAGTCACGAGAATGGTCCACGTTGTTCCGCTTTTTCCCGCCGGTTTTTAGCACAAACGCGCTTTCGTTTTGCCGAAAAGCACGCACGATGCGCTCCTTCCATTTCTGTGAACGACGAGCACGATACTCCCGCGGACGATGCCAGCCTGGCTGAAATAGTGCGCCCGCCCGCCAAGGCCATGGGCTTTTTCGAGCATCTCGAGGATCTGCGCTGGACGCTGGTGAAGTGTGCCGTCGTTTACGTTCTGTTTGCCGCCGCCATCGGCATCTTCCTGAAGGAATTCAACGACGCGCTCCTCTGGCCGTTTTATTACGTCAAAAAGGATTACCCGACGCTGGCGCTCGATCTCGGCACGACGACCATCATGGAAGGCTTTTCCATCGTCGTCCAAATCTGCTGTGCGGGCGCGCTGGTCCCGGCGACGCCGTTTTTCCTCTTTTTCATCGGCCAGTTTGTGGCGCCGGCCCTGACACCCAAGGAGATCCGCATGGTGCTGCCGGTTTGTGTCGCGGCTTTCTTGCTCTTCATCGTGGGTGCGGTGTTCAGCTTTTTCATGCTCATGCCGAACACGCTGCGGGTGACGATCGAGCTCAACGAATTTTTCGGCTTCGTCATGCGCTGGACAGCCGGAAGTTACTACGGTCTCCTGACTTGGCTGGTACTGGGGGTGGGTGCGGCCTTTGAGTTTCCTCTCGTGATCCTGCTGCTGGTCTACATCGGGCTACTGAAGGTCGCGACGCTCCGGAAATACCGCCGCCATGCGATTGTCGCGATCTTCATCATTGCGGCGATTGTGACGCCCACCAGCGATCCCTTTACGATGACGATGCTGGTGGTTCCGCTGTATGTGCTCTACGAGATCGCCGTCCTCGTCGGTTCCCGGGTGGAGAAGCGCCGCCCGCTTGCGCCTTGAGGATCAGAAGCAGGGTGGGTCTTTGACCCGCACTGGCTTGGGAACGAACCGGAGGGCAGGTCAAAGACCTGCCCCACTTTCGGCAAGGGTCACTCCTTCCCGGACGGGGAACGGGAGTCGCTGCTTTGGCGGGCTTTGGTGATTTCCTGCGAAACTTCCTGCCGGAGGCTGCCCAAGAGGGCGCGAATCCGGACATCGCTGACGGTCAGCTTGCTTTCCTTGCTGCGAAAGATGTCCAACGCGGCGTCAAGCCAAGCCTCCACGCGTCGGTAGTCGGATTCATTCATCGGAAAAAAAGGGGAAAGGAGGAAAGCACAAAGGCAACCTCCGCCTCAGTTCACGCAACAACAGCTCAAGCTTCGGGTTGCGTGGTTCATCGTGTTGAAGCCGGGCCTGAAGTTCCTGCTGACTTCAGGTTTTTGTCGCGGAGGAAATGCGGGCGAACGCATCGCCGTTGTCGCCGGTTCACTCTCTCCGCTCCATTGGGAAGGGCGGAATCGCCGTCCTGTTTCGGATCCTCCCGTGCCTTGGAAGCTTAGGCGCGTTCCGTTTTCAATTTACCCGCGACGGCGGGGTTTTTTTCCAGCCAGCGCGACAGCGCCTCGATCGCCCGGAAAGTTTCGGGGCTGATGTGATGTTCGAGTCCCTCGACATCGTGGGTGATCACGTTTTCAGGGAGTCCGAGCTGGCGGAGAAAAATGGTCAGCAACTCGTGACGGTGGGCGATCCGCCGCGCAACCTCTTCGCCCGCGCTGGTCAGCACCATGCCGCGGTATTTTTCGTACTTCACGAGGCCCTCGGCATCGAGCCGCTGCACCATGGTGGTGACGCTGGCCTGGGAGATTTTCAGCTCGGCAGCGATGTCCACGACCCGGGCATACCCCTTCCGGCGAATGAGTTCGCTGATGCGCTCGAGATAATCCTCGGCGGCCGCCGTGGTGCGGGGCGGGATGGACTTGGTCGATTCAGCCACGCCGTGAAATTCGCTCCAAGGGCCGGGGAGTCAAGCCACGGCGGGAGCTGGTCCGCTCACTTGCGGCGTGACTTGAGTTGGGCGCGAAGCACCACGCGAAACATCTGGATACACAGCCAGAAGACGGCGGACATGCAGGCGGCGCATGCTCCTCCCCAAACCATGATCATCACGGGGTCGTTCGACGGCACATGCGGCGAGACGAGCCGGTAGAGAAAAAGAAAGAAGGCCACGACGAGCACGGCGTCGAGCAACAGGGAGGCGGGTGAGACGAACTTTTCTTCGGACTGGGCCATGCCTGCCAAAAAGGAGCACCCAACAGGGTTTGTCCATGGAAAATTAGGCCGCGCGCCGCGCGCTGCAGTTAAGGGTTAATGTTGCTTGGACCATGGGTGGGTCTGGCTCACACTGGGCGCATCCTTCCGAATAATCCTTAACCACTTAACCATAACTTGAATTCCGGCTTCTAACCGGAATTCACAGGCCTTTTTTAACGAACGCCACCGCGCCGTTTTTCTCTTCCTTCAGCCTGACGCTTTTTTGCCCGCGGGTGTCGGTTCCGATATAGTCAATCGTGGCGGCCGTGAGGGCGGGAAGATATTTTCGCAGGTCGCGGCTCTCGCCCTCGCTACTGACGTCGACCGTCCAGACCTCCGGCGCGGGCTGGCCCTCGATGGAAGGCTTGTTTTCCCGGGCGGAAAGGCGCAGGTGCTTTTCATAGGTCACGACTGTAACCATATATTTGCGCTCCCCGACATACTCCTGCGTGGGCGGCTGCTGGGTGACGATGGTCTGCATCATGGGACTTCCGTCGGGGCGCGTGCCCACTTGTACGGTCTCATACGTCACAGCTCCGGGGACCATGGCGAACACCGGATCGCTCCGCATTTCGCGGCCCACCTTGGGTGCGCTGATTCCATAATCGAGCTCCACCACGAGATCGGCCTTCTGGCCCTCCGGTGCTTCATACATTCCTTTGCCGGAAAGGGCGGTTTTCACATAACCCGCAGCTTCCTTGTAACGGAGCGAATCGTCTTCGATCCCGGGGGTCCGGTTGCGAATCCGGTAGGACACCGCCTCCTGATCCGCGACCTTGGCAGTTTTGGGCCGGCTCAGCGCATCGACCTTCATGTCATAGCCGCCCTGGCAGCCGGAAAACAGCCACGAGGCGGCCAGCAAGGCCGCTGCGATTGGCCAGCGCCGACGCAAGGCGGTCGAGGCACGGGCGCGAAAATCAAAAAGGGGCATGGGTGAAGGAAACCGTAACCGCAACCAAGTGTTCGGCAAACGGGCGGGGTTCTATTTTAGCCAGACCCAGCATGCAGAAAAAGCGTTGTCCGGCGAGAGCTTTGTGAACGCGCACCTTGGCCGAGGGACTTGCTGAGCCGGTAGGGCGAGTCGTCCCCGACGAGCCGGGCACACCAACGGCTCATCCGGCCTGCCCTCCGTAGTCTTGGCGAAGGAGGGAGGATTCGCCCTACCGGCTGCGCTGCATTCAGAATGACAAACGTCGGAATTGGGGAATTCCCAAACAACCGCTAGGCCGATTTTTTATTCGCGGGCGCCGCTTTCTGCTTTTGAGGTGGTGGAACGACCAACACCGGGCAGCGGGAGTGCTTGAGAATCTGCTGCGTGGTGCTGCCGACCAGCAGGTCGTAAAACGCGGTGTGTCCATGCGAACCCAGCACAATATAGTCGGCCCGAACTTTAGTCGCCTGCTCGAGGATGAGCGGACCGGGTGCACCATTGAGCAGGACAGACTTGATCGTGACCCGGCCCTGGGCCGCTTTTTTTTGCACCCGGGCAAGTTGTTTGCCCGCCGTTTTTTGGGCGAGGTCCGTCAGTTCAACGATGTTTTCGAGCGACGGCCCCATGTCGCTCACCATGACGGGCGGAGGCGTGCTATGCAGCAGCACGACGCGGCCCTTGATGGCCTTGGCTAACGTGATGGCCTCGGTGCAAACCCGGCGGGTGATCGGGGAAAAATCAATGGGAACGAGAACGGTTTTCATGGGAGGAGGGAATTTGATGAAGGTTGAGCGACGCACGCCGCCAGTTCATCACCGATAGACCGTTCCAGGCGTGCGGGTTCCCGGAATAGGGTGGTTTGACGCACCCGGTCTGGTTAACGGACCCGGTCTATTTGATTGCGAGGCGAATGGGTTCTCGCACGATTTCGCGTTCGCTTTCGGTTTCCCCCATGCCCCCTCCTTTTGCTCTCAAGCGATTGCGCCTGCCTGTTTGCTGGCCCGCCTTGCTGGTCTGTTGCGGGTGGCTGACGATGAATGGAGCGTCCGCCGGTTTGCCCGCCAGGATCGGGTATAATCGCGATGTCCGCCCGATTCTCTCCAACACCTGTTTCAAATGCCATGGGCCGGACGTGAAGAGCAACCAGTCCAAGCTGCGGCTGGATCTTCCCGACGTGGCGCGGGCACCGCACCGGGATAAAACTGGGCGCGTTTCCACGCCCTTGGTGCCGGGCAAGCCCGAGGCCTCGGAAGTGTGGCGCCGGATCACCGCCGCCGACTCGACCGTGGTCATGCCGCCGCCAATCGCGCTGCATCATCTTTCCGACCGGGACAAAACGGTCATCCGGCGGTGGATTGAGCAGGGCGCCATCTATGAGCCGCACTGGTCCTATCTCGCCCCGGTGAAAATGACTCCCCCCGCGGTGCGAACCACCGCGGCGGTGCGCAATCCCATCGATCGTTTCATCCTGCAGGAGCTCGAGGCGCGTTCGATCCGCCCTTCGCCCGAGGCCGATCGCCGCACCTTGATCCGCCGGCTCAGTCTCGATCTCACCGGCCTGCCTCCCTCGGTTAAAGACACCGAGGATTTTGTGTCCGATCCGCGACCCGATGCGTACGAACAGCTGGTCGAACGCCTGCTGGCTTCGCCGCACTACGGTGAGCGCATGGCGGTGGGGTGGCTCGACTTGGCGCGCTTTGCCGATTCGGTCGGATTTCACGGCGACCAGGCTTCGAATAATTTCCCGTATCGCGATTACGTGATCACGGCGTTCAACCACAACAAGCCCTTCGACCAGTTCACCCTGGAGCAGCTGGCGGGCGATCTGCTGCCCGGTGCCACCATCGAACAGCGCATCGCGAGCGGTTTCAACCGCCTCAACATGGTCACGCGCGAAGGCGGCGCGCAGCCCAAGGAATATCTCGCCAAATATGCGGCCGATCGCGTCCGCACGGTTTCGACGACCTGGCTGGGGTCCACCATGGGATGCTGCGAGTGCCACGACCACAAATACGATCCGTTCGCGACGCAGGACTTTTATCAGCTGGCGGCCTACTTCAGCGACATCCGGCAGTGGGGCGTTTATCAAAATTACTATTATACTCCGGAGCCGGAGCTGAAGGCCTTCACCAACAATCATCCGTTCCCGCCGGAAATCGAAGTGGAGAGCGACTACCTGAAACGGCGGGCGGAGCGCCTGCACGGGCAGTTTTCCGCCCGGGTGAATGCCGCGGTGAAAACGCTGCTGGACAAACCGGCGTCGCGTGCGGCCGTGCGCCAGTGGGTGACCACCGTCGCGCCCCGCCTGCTCGCCGAGCCCCAAGGCTGGGCCGTGGCGGTCCCGGAAACGGCGACGGGCAAGGGAACCGTGGCGGTGATCCTGCCTGATCACAGCGTGCGCTTCGAAGGCCCGCCGGACAAAACCCGCACCAAGGATCCCGAGCAGGTGGTGATTCTCCGGACCACAGGACCTGTCGCGACGGTGCGCCTTGAAATCCTGCCCGATGAAAAACAGGGCGGCTCGGTCGTGCGGGACGAAAACGAGTTTTTCACGGTCAAGCTGAGCCTGGCCGTGCAACGGAGCGGGGAAACCAAACCGCAATCGGTCGCCATTGCGGATGTGTATCCGGAAAACGAGACTGAGACTTACTTCAATGGCCGCCTGGTGACCTCGATGCCCAGCGGCTGGCGTTCCTCCTGGCGCCTGGCGAAGGAACGGCAGTCGGCGATTTATCTCCTGAGCCAGCCG
>CAMAPG010000137.1 GCA_945859965.1 Opitutus sp. GAS368
AAACTCGCCCCGCTGTTGAGCGCGAGTGACGCACCGAGCAGGCTGAGCGAACCGGCCGAGTTCAACGCAGCGACCGATTGGCTGAAAGAACCGAGACTCAGCGAGGCGCCCGAGCTGATATCGAGCGACGATCCGCTGGCGAACGTGTTCGCAGCCGCGGCGACCACCTGGCCAGCGGTCACAAAGGTCGTGCCCGTGTATTGGTTCGCCCCGCTCAACGTAAGCGTCCCGGAGCCGTCCTTGACGAGGCTGCCGGTGCCGGAGCCGATCACGCCCGTAACGGTCGTGTTGCCGTTGCCGCCGACGGTCAGCGTGTTGGAACCCAGCGCGACATTCCCGAGGGTGAGCGTGCCGGCATCCGACTGGATGCGACTGTTGCCCGCCACCGTCACCGTGCTGGAGAGCGTGTTGTTGTTGGCGAAATTCTCAATCGCGCCGTTGCCCGAGGTGCCCGTGCCGTTGATCGTGACCGCGTTCGCCACGGTGAGTCCGCCCTGAAGCTGAAGGTTGCCCGCCGAGCTGACATTGACCGCGCCCGTGCCGAGCACACTGTTGGATCCGCTGAGGTTGAGCGTTCCGTTGGTAACGTTGGTCGTGCCGGCGAAACCGGAGTTGTTGCCGGAAAGATAAACCTTGCCGCTGCCATTGACGTTGAGGCTGCTCGCCGAGGTTCCGGTAAATTTGCCCGCATAGTTGGAATTCGTGTTATTGGCCCCGCTGAGGGTCAGCGCCCCGGCGCCGAGGGCGACGGTGGCCGTGCTGCTCGTGCTGGTCAGTTGGCCGAGGGTCTCGGACTTGCCGTTGAGATTGAGCGTCGCGGAATTGTTGACCGTCACCGAAGCGGTATCGACGACCTGATGGTCGGCGTTCCACTGCACGGCCCCGCCATTGATCACCAAGTTGCCGGAGAGCGCATTGGTTCCACTGGTCTTGACGAGCACCAGCGTGCCGGAGTTCACCGTCGTGGTCCCCGTCGTGGTGTTGGCCGTCGTGCCGCCGTTATAAGTGACGGTGCCGGTGGAATTGATGGTCACCGCGCCACTGCCCGTCGTGATCTGGGCCACGTTGATGTTTCCCGCCCCGGCGAACGTGGTGTTCGTGTTGGTGCCGGTAAGATTGCCCGTGAGATTGAGGGTCGAGCCGCTGTCCGCGGTGATCGCGGTGGCGCCGTTCTCGGTGATCGTACCGGATAGCGTGTTGGTGTCGCTGACATTGCGGATCGCGCCAGCGGCGCCGACGCCCTGGCCCGAAACCGCGATCGCGTTCGTGGGACTGATGCCGCCCGAGAGTTCGAGGGTCGCGCCGTCGGCGATCGTCGTCGTGCCCGTGCCGAGCGCATTGGTGTTGGCAGCCTGGACGGTGCCGTTGTTGATGAAGACGCCACCGGTCAGGCCGGAATTGTTCCCGGAGAGGATGAGCTTGCCGGCGCCGGTGCCGTCCTTGATCAGGTTTTTTCCCGAACCGCTGATGGCCGAGCTGATGGTCAGGTTGCCCGCGCCGGTGATGTCCGCCACGGTGTTCGTACTCAACGCTAGCCCGCTCATGCCGAGAGTTTGATTTTGCGCGCTCTGCTGCTGGAGGTACGGAACCGTGCCGGCCAGCGTCAGGGTCTGGGAACCGGTGATGTTGTAATTCACACTCGCATTCGAACCGAAACGGATGCCGGCAATGGTGTAGTTGCTGTCGAGCGTGACGTTGGGCCGGGCGATGCCGAGATCGTTGAAGAGGGCGATTTGCGTCGAGGTCGGCTCGCCCGAGGAGGTCCAGTTGTTGTTGGTGCTCCACGTCGAGGAGGAGCTGCCATCCCATTCCTTGTACGCCGTCGCAACCGGGGTCAGCAGGTAGGCGTTGCCATAGGACCCGCCCATCGCGCTCGTCGCGGCGGCTTCCTGCGCGACGCCATAACCCGAGATGTAGATGGTGCTGACATTCTGGCTGGCGATGGTTGTCGCGAGTTTGTCCAGGGAGGATTCCCAATTATTGACCACCAGCACGCCACTCGTGGGAGCCACGTAGGTGCCGAAGATAAATTTGTTCGCCCCGGACGTGGCGCCGAAGTCGAGGGTGGCGCCGCCTTCCGCCGTGAACGTGCCGATCTTCTCGGACTTGTTGTTCAGGTCGAGCGTGCCCGAAGCTCCGATGCTCACGCTGCTGCCATCGGCCAGCACATCGCTGGCACCCAGCTGGACGGAGCCGCCGGAAATGGTCGTCGTGCCCGTGTAAGTATTCGCACCGGAAAGCACGAGCGTGCCGCTGCCGGTCTTGGTGACGCTGCCCGCGCTGGAACCGCCGCCATTGGCGATCACGCCGCTGACCGTGCTGGTGCCGCTGTCGACCTGCAGGGTAAGCGTGCGGTTGGTGCTGGTGTTGGAGAGAGTGATGTTTCCCGACTGGGTGGCGTTCGCCATCCCCAGCGTGAAGCTGCCACCGGTCTGGGTCAGCGTGCCCGAGGTCGTGATATCCTTGAGGACGGCGCTGCCCGTCAACGCGATCGTGTTCGCAATCGCCGAACTGTTGGTCGAGGCGAGGGTGCCGCCGGCCAGCGTCACGCCGCCCGTGCCCAGCGCATTGCTGCGATTGGCGTTGAGCGCGCCGGCGTTGATCGTGGTGCCACCGGAATACGTGTTGGCACCGGAGAGCGTGTCGGTACCGGCATCGTTCTTGACGACGGCCCCGGTGCCGGAAATGACGCCGGAGAGGTTCGTGTTCACGCCGCTGCCGTCGAGGGTGACGGTATTGCCATTGGTGGCGATCGCGCCGTTGAGATTGAGCGTGCCGGTCGTGTTGTTGCGGATGTTGATCGCGTTGTTGAGCGCGAGCGCCGAGTTGATGGTCTGGACGGCGGAACCGTGCGTCTGCGTCACCGCAATGCCCGAAAAACCGGCCACGCCCTGGCTGTCGAACGTGAGGGTGTTGTTGTTGAGCGTGTAGTTGAACGGCGCATCGAAGGAAATCGACCGCACGCTGCGACCCGTGCCCGTGTCGATCGTTTGCGCGGATCCCACGAAGGTGTTGTCGAAAAGAATGTCGGCGCCGACCGTCGGGACCACGGTGGGATCCCAGTTGGTGTTCGAGGCCCACAGGCCGTTGCTGGCGTTGCCGGACCAGAGATTGGAGGCCAGGGTGGTGACGTTCAAATTCCGAACGTCGTGGTAATTCGTCGAACCGCCCGTGCCGGAGGCAAAGCCGAACTTCAGCGTGTCGGGGCGGGCATAACCCGACAAATCCATCTGCAACACCGTCTGCGGCGACACTCCTCCCTGTTGCAGTGTGACCGTCAGCTGGTTCGTCGCGCTGAGAAGAATTTGGACCGTGTTCGTCTGCGTGGGACGGGAAGCCGAGTCGATCGACTGCGACAGGGTGCCCGTGCCGCCGAGGTACGCATAACCGTCCTGCCCCTGACCGGGCCCGCGCACACTGATGGAATCCGGCACCAGGCTGGAGCCGCCATTGAGTCCGCCCACGCGACCTTCGGAAGCGGCGGAATAATTGCCATACTCATCGAGTGCCACGCCGAGGTAACCGCCATTCATGCCGTTGATGCCGGTCTTCTGGGCGTAACCAATCGATCCACCATAGGCGCCCACGCTGAAAGGGACTGAACCGTCGAAGAGAAAGAAAACAATCCCATCGGCGCCCGAACCGCCGAAGGACTCAAAATCGAACTTGGCGTAAACGGTTGATCCAGCAGCGTTAAATGCAGAGTTGTAGTAAGCGCTGGTCGCCCGGTCATTGCCAGTATCGGTCAGGCGCAGCCAGCCGTTCCCCGCCGTGTCCGCATTGCCGGAGGTGAGCGTGGGGGTATAGTTCGAGCCCGCGAACACCCAGCCCGGCGCGGTGGAGTTCATAAACGTCTCCGTGATCACTTGCCCACGCGCGCCGACCGCGCCCAAAAGGGCCGCAAGCAGGAGGGGGAAGAGACGGGTGGCTTTCACGGCTCAAAATCTAGGGGTTATACCCTAGACTTGAAAGCGGAAGAACTACTTAAGAAATGGCCGCAGTTTCTGTAGTTCTACTCATTGAATCCGCAGTGTCGGCCAGCCGATTTGACGCAGCCTACGTTGTAAATCACGGAGAGCCACACATCCGCAGATCCAGCCGCAAACCGGCCTGCGTCATAGAAATAAATCGCGCCTTTGCGATTGGCGAAGTTTTCACTACGGTTCGCCCTTCATGTCCGACCTCACCGAGCTCTACCAACAGGTCATTCTCGATCACAACCGTCGGCCGCGCAATCGCGGCAAGCTGCCCACGGCCAACCGGGTGGCCCACGGGGACAATCCCACCTGCGGCGACCAATGTAATGTGTATCTCCGCCTTGAGGGCGATCGCATCGCCGAAATTTCCTTCGATGGGTCCGGCTGCGCCATTTCCCAGGCCAGCGCCTCGCTCATGACCACGCAGCTCAAGGGCAAGACCGCCGGTGAGGCGAATAAACTTTATGCGGATTTCCACGAAATCGTGACCAGCGGCCGCGAACCGGAGGAGATCAGCGATCTCGCCGCGTTCGCCGGCGTCCACGCGTTTCCAGCCCGGATCAAATGCGCCACCCTTGGCTGGCACGCCGCCTTGGAAGCCCTCAAAGGCGAACCGCACACCACCACGACGGAAAGCCACAACGACTAGCACTGTGGCCACTATGTTTACCGACTCTCGCCAGCCGAAGTCCAACAATGTAGGCGGGGTGCCCTCACCCCATATGAATCGTTCCGCGGGGTGAGGGCACCCCGCCTACAACGATCACGATTCCCTTCCAGCCCGATTTTCCCATGCCTTCCTGGTCCACTGTCCGCAACGACTTCCCCGCGCTCCATCAAAAGGTGAACGGCAAGCCGCTGGTCTATCTCGATAACGGCGCAACTACACACAAGCCGCAGGTCGTCATCGACGCGCTGTCGCATTTCTACGAACGCGACAACAGCAACGTCCACCGCGGGCTGCACGCGCTGTCCATGCGCGCGACCACCGCTTACGAAGGCGCCCGCAGCCGCGTCGCCCGTTTCATCAATGCCGCCGCTCCCGAGGAGATCATCTTCACCCGCGGCACGACCGAATCGATCAACCTCGTCGCCGCGAGCTGGGGCGGGGCCAATCTCAAAGCCGGCGATGTCATCCTGCTCACCGAGATGGAGCATCACAGCAATCTGGTGCCCTGGCAGCTCATCGCGAAACGCACCGGAGCCAAGCTGCGGTATCTTCCCGTCACTGGCGACGAAGGCTTGCTCGATCTGGCGCAACTCGACCGTTTGCTGACACCCGAGGTGAAGCTTTTCGCCTTCACCCAGCTCTCCAACACGCTGGGGACGATCAACCCGGTCGCGGAGTTGTGCGCCAAGGCGCGCGCCGTCGGCGCCGTGACCGTGGTCGACGCCGCCCAATCGATCGGCCACATGCCCGTCGATGTGCAGGCTTTGGGCTGCGATTTCCTGGCCTTCTCCGCGCACAAGATGGGTGGCGTCACCGGCATTGGCGCCCTGTATGGCCGCCGGGCTTTACTCGATGCCATGCCTCCCTGGCAGGGCGGCGGCGGCATGATCACGAATGTCGATTTTTTCGAGAGCCGCTGGAAGCCTTCACCGGAACGCTTCGAGGCCGGGACGCCCAACTTTGCCGATGCCGCCACGCTGACCGCCACCTGTGATTACCTCGACGGTCTCGGCCGCGGGGAAATCGAACGCCACGACAAGGCCCTGGGTCAGCTCGCTTACGAAAAACTCCGGGAAATTCCGGGCATCCGCCTGCTGGGCCCCAAGGGCGAGCGCGGCGGCCTGGTCAGTTTTGCTTTTCCGGACGTGCATGCCCACGACATCGTCACGTTCGCCGACGATGACGGCATCGCGTTGCGCGGCGGGCATCACTGCAACCAGCCGCTCATGCGCAAACTCGGCCTGACCGGCACGACCCGCGCCAGCTTCTACGTTTACAATACCCCCGAAGAAATCGATGTTCTGGTCGCTTCCCTGCGACGAATCAGAAAATTCTTCGGCAGCGCCTGAGCTCGGTCCACAGCCTTTCGGCGGGACGTCCTTCACTCCATTTCCCCAACGTACTCTGCGCATGAAATTCCCGTCTCCCGCCACCCTGGTTTTTTCGCTGCTCGCCTGCACCGTTTTGGTCCGCGCCGACGAAGGCATGTGGCTGTACACCGCCCCGCCTCGGGAGCAGATCAAGGCCCGGTACGGTTTCGAGGTCACTGATTCCTGGCTCAATCATCTCATGAAAGCCTCCGTGCGCTTCAATAGCGGCGGCTCGGGCTCGTTTGTCAGCGGCGATGGGCTGGTTATCACCAATCACCACGTCGGCGCCGACTCGCTCCAGAAAATGGGCTCGAAGGATCACGACTACCTGCGCGACGGCTTTTATGCCAAAACCGCGGCCGAGGAAATCAAATGCAACGACCTCGAGTTGAATGTCCTCCAGTCCATCGAGGACGTGACCGCGCGCGTCAATGCCGGCATTCCCGCCGGCGCCACCGGTGACGAAGCCGCCAAGGCCCGCCGGAAAATCACCGCCGAGATCGAAAAGGAATCGCGCGAGAAAACCGGCCTGCGCAGCGACGTGGTCACGCTTTACCAAGGAGGCGCCTATCATCTTTACCGGGCCAAACGCTACACCGACATCCGCCTGGTGTTCGCGCCCGAGGCGCAGATCGCCTTCTTCGGCGGCGATCCGGACAACTTCGAATATCCCCGCTACGACCTCGATGTGTGCTTCTTCCGCGTCTACGAAAACAACCAGCCGGTGAAGCCCGAGCATTTCCTGAAATGGTTGGAAGGCGGCGCCAGCGATAGCGAGCTGGTCTTCGTCTCCGGCCACCCCGGCCGCACCAGCCGGCTGCTCACGGTGCCGGAGCTCGAGTATCTCCGCGACGTGAACTTCCCCTACACGCTGCAGCTGATCAAGCGGCGCGAAGTATTGCTCTCCGCCTGGAGCGGCCGCAGCGCGGAAAATGCCCGCCGCGCCAAGGATGAACTGTTCGGCTTCCAAAACTCGCGCAAGGTCCGCGACGGCAGCCTCGCCGCGCTGCAGGATCCGCAGTTCATCCAGGAAAAAATCGCCGCCGAGGAATCGGTCCGCAAACGGCTCGCCGACCGGCCGGAATTTGCCGACGCCCGCGCCGCCTACCAGAAAATCACGGACGCGCAGAAGGCGATCTCCCGCCACGCCCTGCGCTATCGCATGCTCGAAATGGGCCATGCCTTCATGTCCGACTCCTTCGGGATCGCCCGCGAACTGCTGCGGGCCGGCGACGAACGCCCCAAGCCCAACGGCGAGCGGTTGAAGGAATATGCCGATGCCCGGCGCGAATCGCTCGAGCTCGAGCTGTTCTCCGACAAACCGATCCATACTGATCTTGAGATCCTCTGTCTCAGCGATGCCCTGACCTTCCTCACCGAACGCCTCGGCTATAACGATCGCACCGTCCAGGCCGTGCTGGCCGGCCAGTCACCGCGCGCCCGCGCTTCCGAGCTCATCACCCGCACCCAAGTCCGCGATGTCGCCTTCCGGAAAAAACTCTACGAAGGCGGCGCGGCGGCCGTGACGGCCGCGCAGGATCCGCTCATCGAACTCGCCCGCCTCGTCGATGCCGAGGCCCGCGAACTCCGCAAGTCCGTCGAGGCCCAGGATGAAATCAAACAGCAGGCCCAGGCTGCGATCGCCAAGGCGCGGTTCGCGCTCGAAGGCACCAGCAAGTATCCCGACGCAACCTTCACCCTTCGCCTCAGCTTTGGCGCAGTCAAAGGCTACGAGGAAAACGGCGCCACCGTGCCGTCCAATACCGTCCTTTCCGGCCTCTATGCCCGCAATCTTGAGCAGCATAACAAATCGCCCTTCGAGCTGCCGACGCGCTGGATGGATCGAAAAGCCTCACTCGACCTGACGACACCGATGAACTTCGTCAGTACCTGCGACATCATCGGCGGCAACTCCGGCAGTCCGGTGGTGAACAAGGCCAACGAATTTGTCGGCATCATTTTCGACGGAAACATTTACTCCCTCTCCGCCGATTTCGGTTACGACGACCGGCTCTCCCGTGCCGTCAGTGTCCATAGCGCCGGCATTCTCCACTCACTGCGCCAAGTTTATCAAGTCGACGCGCTTGCGGACGAACTTGTTCACGGCCACCGCTAAA
>CAMAPG010000138.1 GCA_945859965.1 Opitutus sp. GAS368
GGGGAAATCTTTGGCAATCCCAAGCTCCAGGACGGACCGCCAAGCCGGTCCGTCCCTCCGCTTAGGATTGCCAACCACCACCGAAGTCAGCACATCAAACCAAGCCAAAGACTAACACTCCACCTGGCCCAGTTTTCGGGACCCGCTCAGTCCACTCGGGTGATAACGTTGAGATCGTCTTCCTGAAAGATATTGATGCTCAACTGATCCGTTCGCATCAACGTGTAGGCGGCCACGTTTTTTTGCGCTGGAGCCTGGGCCGACCGAGAAGAGGCGGTCGGGGGCGTTTGGGCGGAAACTCCCGAAGCGAAGAAGGCCAATGCAACCCATTGCAGGGCGCGGCGAGCGAAGAATGTGACCAACGATTTCATGGCGCGAAAAATTAGAAAAAGGTACTGGCGCTGAAATTAACCGAACTGCGCTTGAATTTTGAAAATTCGTTGGAGGAGGAATTCTGAAGTAATTGTAGCTCAGAGAGCATTTCAAATGGTCGTTAAAGGTGCGGTTAATCCCGGCATTCCAACCCCAATTGGTGTCACGGCGACCTCCCCCCAGCTCGCCGAGGTAATCGGTCAGGCCCCAACTCACACCTCCATTAAGGCTCGTTTTCGTGTTGAGGGCATATTGGGTGTTTACTGAGGATGTGATGGTGTTGACCGAAATATTGGTCGAAGTGGTGGAGAAATCCTTGCCCAGCAGTCCCGTCACGCTGAAGCGCTTGGTGAAGTGCCAGGTGGCCGAAGTGTTGGCGGTCCAGGCACTGTACGTTGCCGCGCCATCCGTATGGCCATGGGGAATGCGGTACGAATAGCCGCCGCGAATCGAGCCGGTGAGCGATGAGATGAGCTTGCCGGTCATACCTACGGTAAACGAGTGATCGCTCGTCTGGGTGCTGGCGGAGGTTTCGTCGCGGCGAAACTTGTAGCCTGCAATCAGGTCGCGCTCAGTCGTGAAAACATAATAGAGATCGAGGCCGAAGGTGTAGGACTTGAGGTCGACGAGGACGGAATTGTCGACGTAGTCGGTGAGGGCATAGCCCAGCGTGCCGGAAAACGAATAGCGCTCGATCACCGGATATTTGAAATTAAGGCCCGTATTGTAGTTCCACGACTCGCTGCGAATATTGGCGGCCGTATCGGCGCGACTTTGGCGGGCGGCCGAGAGAGTGAGCGCCCCGGTGGTGCGCCCGCCCTGTTTGGTGAATTCCGCGCTGAAGGTCGGGTTCTGGAAGTTTTCGCTGGTATATTTGCCGTAACGCGTGGCGTTCACCCCGACACTGGCGTTCAAGCCGATCCAGCCCGCCCGGCGGACAAACTGGCTGCTGAGCGACACTCCATAGCTGGAGTCCCCTCCTCCTTCCGAATTACCGAAAAGATTGGAGTCATAGCCGGCATTGAAACTGGCGCTGACAAACACCTGGTTTCTGCCGTCATCGATGTTCACGAGCGCATGGGCGGGCTGGCTGATGACGATCAGCGAGAACAAGATCGCAAAAAGAGCGCGAAATTTGCGAAGAAAACCCATGGCGGCGCAGGCAAGCGTCGTTGACCTTAACCCTTGCCCAGCTTGGCCGGACTCACGACGGATTGGACGGGCAAGTCGATCGGGACCACCTCGACGGGAATAATTTCCTGCCGGATTTCGGTGTCGTTTGCGCCTTCGAAAGCTGTGACCGCTTCTTCTTCAGCAGCGGCTCCATCGGCCGTGGTGGCTGTTGCGGGGCCGCCATCGGTTTTGCGGTCGGCCACTTCGAAGTAAACGGTCTTCTTGGCCATGCAGGCCATCGCGGCCTTGTCGTCGAGTGCAGAGACTTCATTGGGTGGAATCTGTTCGATCTTGATGACCGGTGGTTGCCCGACGGGGCCGGGGCGAATGAAGGCCTGCTCGCCCGCATGCAGGGTCTGCCCGCCCATGTCGATCGCCCCGCCGGCGCCACCTTGGACGGTGCTTTCACCTTCCAACATGGAAATTTTGGTGAAGCCGTTGGCCGCCTCGATCACGACCTTGCGCCCACGGATATTGATCGCACCTTGGGGGGGTCTGGTAAACCATGCTGCTGCCCGCCACTAGCTTGCTCGTGCAGATGCCGACCGAGCCCCGGGAAAGATAAGTCTGCGTTTGGGAAATGGAGGGCTCCATCTCCATGTCGGTGCGATTCGGAGTGAAGGGCTCCTGGACAAATTTTTTCACTTCCAGCCGGGTATCGGGATCAAAATGAATGCCCGTGCCGTTGGAATAAACCATGGAGGAACTGGCGCTTTCGGGCGTTTTCCCTTCCTCGGTTTTTTTCGTTTCAATGACGGTGCCTTGGGCCGTGTGGACCGACTTCTTCGTTAATTCGACGATCTTGTCCTCCGTTTCAATCTCAGCCCCTCCTTGTGTATCGGTGACGAAAAGTTTGCTGGTAGGGTTTTTCTTCTTGGGCGCCGCTGACGTAAGTGGCACTGCGACAACCCCAACCAATCCAATCACTAACAACGCGCAGGTCGCGCGGCGGAAGTAAAAAAA
The DNA here is from genome assembly GCA_945859965.1 of Opitutus sp. GAS368. Classification (GTDB taxonomy): domain Bacteria; phylum Verrucomicrobiota; class Verrucomicrobiia; order Opitutales; family Opitutaceae; genus CAMAPG01. The sequence continues at coordinate 2,509 of CAMAPG010000138.1, forward strand.
GAATAAGTTCATGGAAATTAAATAGATAAGACTAGTTGAAAACGCACCTATCTATCTGGGGGTTTCACCCTATACTAGCAAGGCTAAAACAGGCTAAGATTACTTACTCTCCCACGACAAGGTTGAGGATTTTTCCCGGAACGTAAACCACACGTTTCAATATTTTACCCTGAAGATAGGGCGCAATTTTGGGATGGAGGGAGGCAATCTTGACCGCTTCCACTTCTGGCAGGCCGAGCGGCACAATTTGATCGCCGCGATGTTTGCCGTTCACTTGGAAGACCAGTTTGACTTCGGTCACGGTGAGGCGTGCGGGATCGAACTGAGGCCAGGGGGCGAGCATGACCGAGGCTGCGCCGCCCTTGAGCCGGTTCCACAGTTCTTCCGCAATGTGCGGGGCAAAAGGCGCGAGCAGTTGGAGAAAAGCCAGGATGGTGGCACGGGTGACCTGCGGCGTTTTTTGCAGCGCGTTCGCAAAGATCATCATTTGCGAGATGGCCGTGTTGAAACGCAGCGCCTCGATGTCATCGCCAACCTTCCTGATCGTTTCGTGAAGCAGCTTGGTGAGTTCGGCGGGTTCCGCGGCGGTGTCGGAAATTTTGGGATTCGACGCGCCTTCATCCGTCAGGCATTCCCGCCAGACCTTTTGCAGGAAACGGAGCACGCCTTCGATCCCGCGCGGATTCCAGGGCTTCATGGCCTCCAACGGCCCGAGGAACATCAGGTAGAGGCGCAGCGCATCGGTGCCGTGGCTGGCAATGATCGTGTCGGGATTCGCGACATTGCCGCGGCTCTTCGACATTTTTTCCCCGTCTTCGCCCAGGATGATTCCCTGGTGAAAAAGTTTCCTGAACGGTTCGCTTTCGGGGACGATGCCCAGGTCGAAGAGAACCTTGTGCCAGAACCGGGCGTAGAGCAGATGCAGTACCGCGTGTTCCGCCCCGCCGACGTAAAGATCGGGGGTGCCCCAGTACCGCAATGCCTCGGGAGAAGCGATCGCGTGATCATTGCGCGGATCGAGGTAGCGCAGGTAATACCAGCATGAACCCGCCCACTGCGGCATGGTGTTGGTTTCACGGCGTCCGCTAACCCAGGCCTCTCCTGCCGGTCGCGGTTGCGAGGCGGGGACGGCGGCACCCGTGGTGTGGTTAAACCAGATTTCCAGCCAGGCGGTTTCATTCGCAAGCGGGCTTTCCCCTGATCCGCTCGGCAAATACGATTGCACCGGCGGCAGTTCGAGCGGCAGGGCGCCTTCCGGCACCGGCAGCGCAAAGTGACGCACGCCGTCACTGGTAAACGTCACCGGATCAGTCGGCAGGCCACCCGGTCGCGCGGCTGCGACGCGCTGGTAATCCGCTTCGCCGACCCAGACGATGGGGAAGGGCTCGCCCCAATAGCGCTGACGTGAAAACAGCCAGTCGCGCAATTTGTAGTTCACCGTTGCCCGGCCGAGCTGGCGGGAGGCGAGATCCGCCGTGATGCGGCGTTTGGCTTCGCGCCAGTCGAGGTCGTTATAAGTGCCCGACTGGATCAGCTGGCCGTCTCCGGTATAAGGCAGGACCGTGGCGCCGTCCTGCCCCGGCTCCTTGGGGGAGGCGATCACTTGCACGACCGGCAGCGCGTAACGCACGGCGAATTCATGGTCGCGTTCGTCATGGGCCGGCACGGCCATGATTGCGCCGGTGCCGTAACCCATGAGCACGTAGTCGGCGATCCAGATGGGCACACGGGCGCCATTGACGGGATTGATGGCGTACGAACCGCTGAACACCCCCGACTTGTCCTTGGAGAGATCGGTGCGCTCGAGGTCGCTCTTGCCGGCGGCTTTCTTTTTATAGTCGTCGACCGCTGCTTTCTGCGCGGGCGTGGTCAGGGGCTCGACCAGGGGATGCTCCGGCGCGAGCACCATGTAGGTGCAACCGAAGAGGGTATCGGGTCGCGTGGTGAAAATCTTGAGCGGGCCGGCGGACGAATGTTCGAGCTGGAACAGGATTTCCGCGCCTTCGCTGCGGCCGATCCAGGCTTCCTGCATGCGCTTGGTCGAATCCGGCCAGTCCACTTCCTTCAAATCGGCCAGCAGTCGTTCGGCGTAGGCCGTGATCCGCAGGACCCATTGCCGCAAATTTCTCCGTTCGACGGGATAGCCGCCTACTTCGCTTTTGCCGTCCACGACTTCTTCATTGGCGAGGACCGTCCGTAATTCCGGGCACCACCACACCGGACGCTCATCGACGTAGGCCAGGCCGCGCTTGAAGAGTTGGAGGAAGATCCACTGCGTCCACCGAAAATATTTCGGGTCGGTGGTGTCGATCTCGCGTTCCCAGTCGTAGGAAAAACCGAACGCTTTGATCTGCCGCTTGAAGTTGGTGATGTTGTTGCGCGTATTCGCGGCCGGATGGGTCCCGGTCTTCACCGCATGTTGTTCCGCGGGTAGGCCAAACGCATCCCAGCCAATAGGGTGCAGGACATTGAAGCCCTTCGCGCGTTTGTAGCGGGCCATGATATCCGTGGCGGTGTAGCCTTCCGGATGGCCGACGTGCAGCCCGGCACCGGACGGGTAGGGAAACATGTCGAGCACGTAGTATTTCGGCTTCGACGAGTCGTTCTCCGCCCGGAAGGAGCGATTTTCTTCCCAGAAAGATTGCCAGAACGGCTCAATCTCATGGAAGTTGTAATCTTTGCACTTGGTAGCCATCGCGTGAAACCCGCCACTGTGAACCTTTCAATCGCCCGGTCAATCTTCGCGCTTGTTCTCGGATTTTTGGTCTCGGGCCGGGTGGCTCACGCGGCGATGAGTTCGGGTTTCAACCGCTTGCTCGATGCCGTCGTGCGCATCGATGTCCGCGAAGTGGCCTTTGAGGATGGCACCAAACGCTTCTCCGCCAGCATTGGCTCAGGAGTCATTTTATCCGCGGACGGACTGATCCTTACGAATGCCCACGTCGCGAGCCCGCGAGCGGTCGAAATCAACATCACGCTGTCCAATTTGGAAAGGGTGGGAGCCACCTTGGTCGGCTGGGATCACTGGACGGACCTCGCGCTCTTGCGGCTGGATCGCGCGGAGGTGAAGCGGAGAGGTTTGAATTTCACACATGCCGATTTCGGCGAAAGCAAAAACCTGTATCCGGGGGCGACGGTTTATGCCGTGGGCACACCGCATGGCCTGACCCGCACGGTGACCCGGGGGATCATTTCCAACACGAATCGTTATGCGCCCAATCGCGATGTGAACGGCTATGAGACCGGCGCATTCAACACGTGGCTGCAAACTGATGCGGCGATCAACCCCGGCAATTCCGGCGGACCGCTCGTCACCGAGGAAGGCAGGATCGTGGGAATCAATTCGCTGGGCTATGTCGGTGCGGACAACCTGGCTTTCGCCATCCCCGCCAGCACGGCGAAAAATGTCGTGGCCGGGCTCGTCCGTGACGGCTCGATCACCCGCAGCTACATCGGTCTCGTTCCCGGGGTGCTGCGGGACTTGGAAAGCTTTTATTCCCTGGCGCTGAACACGGGCATGCTGATCAAGAGCGTGGACTTGGGGTCACCGGCGGCCAAGGCCGGCCTGCGGGGCGGGGATATTCTCTTCAGCATCGATGGGGTGAAGGTCGACGGCCGTTTTCCCGAGCAGTTGCCGCCGATTCAAAATCTCATCGCCAGCTATCCCGTGGGGTCAGCGCTTAAATTGAGCGTGAAACGCGGGACGACCACCCATGCCTACCCCGTGATCACGGAGAAACTCGAAAGCCGGATTGGCGAAGAATGGGCGCTGGAGAAATGGGGACTGAGTGTGCGCAAAGTATCCCGGACGTTTGCGCGCGAAAACCAGCTGCCCGATGATATCGGCGTGCTGGTGATCGGAACGCAGCCGGGGTATCCCGCCGACGTCGCGGGGCTTTCGATCGGCGACATCATTATGAAGATCAATCAGCTGCCCGTGGCCTCGATGGACCTCGTCAAGAAAGCCCATGCGGCTTACGAAGCCCATCCCGAGTCGATGCTGTTCGAGGTGCAGCGGGCGCGCCGTGTGTCCCTTTATATTCTAAAACCATGAGCCGTATTTCCTGCCCCAGCAAAGACCGTTCGCGAATCTCCCGGCGGTGGCCAACCAGTTTCCGGCGGGTTTCTGGGTTTCGCTGTGCCTGTCTGCTGCTCGCATGTGCGCCGATTGTCCGGGCGGCCGAGGAACTCCCGGTGCTCTGGGCGGAACGCGTCAAGTCGGTGGTCGCCGTCGAATTCTTCGTCGAATCGGAAACGGATCGGCGATCTTCGCTCTCTTATGGCACCGTGATTGATGCGAATGGCACCATCATCCTGCCCGCAGCGGCGATCAGCCCGCGGATTGGGGTCGGTCAATTGAAGTACTTCAAAGTGCACCGCGCCGGTGAGGTCGCGAGCGTGCCGGGCGAGTATCTCGGGCAGGATGCGTACACCGGGTGGCATTTTGTGCGGGCGGACAAGTCCCTGCGCTCCGAACTGACTCCCATCACGGCCTTCGCGGTGAAAACGGGCACGAGTTCGCCAGTCCCAGCCCTGGCCGAGGAGATCTGGGGCATCGGTCTGCGCAACAAGGACGAGGATTTCACCCCTTACATTTTGGTCACCCGCATCGGACTGATTCAATCGATCCCACAACGCACGGCCATCGCGCTGCGCGAAGTGGCGGCACCCGGTTTGCCGGTGTTCAATCGCGACGGGGTTTTTATCGGGCTGGCCTCCAGTTCCTATGGGCAGAGCTACCTGCAGTTTTCGCGCGCCGATCGCGGTGGGCAGCCGGTCATTCTCGTCAACGTGGAGGAAAGCAGCGCCTTTCCGCTCGCCCATGAGGTTTTGCCACACCTGGGACGGATCCCAAAAAATCTCAACGGACGTCCCCTCGCGTGGCTCGGTGCCTATGGCCTGGAGCCGATGGACCCGGAGGCGGCGAAGTTCCTGAAGATCGACGCCCAAGGCGCGGTTGTGGTCAGCGAAGTGCTCGAAGGCAGTCCGGCCGAAAAAGCGCATTTAAAGGACCGGGACATTATCCTCGCCCTCGATGGCAAACCGCTGCCGCGGCTCAAGCCGAGCGGCGTGGTGGTCAATTATGTCGAACGCGAAATTGCCCGGCGGAAACCGGGTGATGTGCTGGGCATCACCGTCCTGCGCGGCACAGAGCGGATCGAAGTCGAAGCCGATCTGGCAGAAGAGCCGAAGCTGATGCGGGAGGCGCAACGGAAATATTTCGATCGCGTGGGCCTGACCATGCGGGAATTTGTTTTTGGCGATGCGATTGCCCGCCGGATCAAGATTGTCGAATCGGGGGGAGTGGTGGCGCATTTTGTGAAACCCAACAGCCCGGCGGCCATCGCCGGACTTCGGGTTGACGATTGGATCAAGGAGATCGACGGCGCGGAGATCAAAACGTTTGCCGATGCCCTCGCCAAGCTGACGGCGATCGAGGCGGACCATGAGCGCGTCGAGGCCATTTTGCTGATCAGCCGGGGCAGTGAAACGGCCGTGCTGCGGGTGAAGTTAAAATGAAGCCCTCGGACCCGGACTTGCGCGCCGTCATCGGCGCGCCATGCTGAATGGATTCATGGAATCCGTGCCCATTTCTCACG
>CAMAPG010000139.1 GCA_945859965.1 Opitutus sp. GAS368
GAAGGTGAACGGGTCGTGACCAACGGGGCTTTGCTCATCGACGCCCAAGCCCAGCTGGGTCGCGAAGCGAGTAACCACCGGCCGGCCAACAGCGGCGCGACCCCAGCTGTCTCCGGTTCCGACAACGAGCTCTCCGCGTTAGGTGCCGCAGCCGCCGATGCGGCGGATGCACTCGCGACCGACGATTTCGCCGGCTATCAAAAACTTTCCCCCGCCTTGCAGAAAGCCGCGAAGGCATTTCCCGCGCTTCCTCCCCTGGAGCCGGGCACCGATCTCGCAACTGCGCGCCGCTCCTTCGAGCCATGGAGCACCGCCGTGGCCGATTTCTTGAAGCCGCGGCGCGCTCAACTCGGCCTGAAGATTTTTCAGTGCCCGATGACGCCCGTGCTCAAAACCGGCCGGTGGGTCCAACGCAGCGCCCCGGTCAAAAATCCTTTCTTCGGCTCGGCCATGCTCACCTGCGGAGAGGAGCTGCGGTGAGGCCCGCCTCACCGGAGTTAAGAGGTAACCCTTATGGGTTAACGGGAAGGTTCCGAACGACACCCCCATTAACAATTAACCCTTAACCAATAACCATGATCAATTTTCTCATCAAATGGTCGCTCGAGAATCGCTTTCTCGTGCTCTGCGGGACGTTCCTTCTCTTTGGCTGGGGTCTGTTCGCCGTGCGCCAGGTACCAATCGATGCGATTCCGGACCTGAGCGAAAACCAGGTGATCGTTTTCGCCGACTGGGAAGGCCGCAGTCCGCAGGAAATCGAAGACCAGGTCACCTACCCGCTTTCCGTCAACCTGCAGGGGCTCGCCGGCGTTCGCAGCGTCCGGGCTTCCTCCATGTTCGGTTTCTCGCTCATCACCGTCATCTTCGAGGACAAGCTCGACAACTACTTCGCCCGGACTCGCGTGCTGGAACGGCTGAATTATCTCGGCAATGTATTGCCGGCAGGCGTCACCCCCCGGCTCGGGCCCGACGCCACGGGCTTGGGTTGGATTTATCAATACTACCTCAAGGTCGATGGAGCGGCGCCAGTCGCCTCGGGGGCTTCCAGTAGGGCAGGTCTTCGACCTGCCCAGGGCGGGTCAGAGACCCGCCCCACCCACGATCTCGGTTCATTGCGTGCGCTGCAGGACTATTTTGTGCGCTACCAGCTTGCGGCCGTGCCCGGCGTCGCGGAGGTCGCGAGCATCGGCGGTTTCGTGCGCCAATGGCAGGTGGAGGTGTCCGCGCTGCGGATGAAAGCCCTCGGCGTCACGTTGCAGCAGGTGATGGACGCTCTCGCAAAAAACAATCTCAACGTGGGCGGTCGCACGCTCGAGGAAAACGGCCAGGAATTCGTCGTCCGCGGTCGCGGGCTGATTACCAACGCGGCCGATATCGAAGGGATCGCCCTAGCCTTGCGCGAAGGGGTGCCGCTTCTGCTCCGCGATGTCGCCACCGTGCAGATTGGCGGCGACTACCGCCGGGGGCTGCTCGATGTCGACGGGCACGAGGTCGTTGGCGGCACGGTCGTCATGCGTTCTGGCGAAAATGCCTACCAGGTCATCAAGGACGTGAAGGCCAAAATCGCGCAGATCCGCCAGGGACTGCCGCCGGGGGTCAGCATCGAGCCTTTCTACGATCGCAGCGGTTTGATCGACCGCGCCATCGCCACGCTCAAGCACACGCTGTGGGAGTCCGTGCTGCTCGTCATCCTGATGCATGTGATTTTTCTTTTTCATTTCCGCAGCATCCTGATCGTCACGCTGCCGCTGCCCGCCTCGATTCTCATCGCCTTCATCCTGATGAAGGAATTCGGCATCCAGTCGCACATCATGTCCCTCACCGGCATTGCCATCGCCATCGGGGTGCTCGTCGACGCCGCGATCGTCATGGTCGAAAACGTCATCCGGCATTGTGAGCTCGCCGAAGCGAAAAAATCCGGCGAGCTCACTCTCCGTAGGCTCGGCGAAGGAGGGCTCACGCCGAATGAAACCTGGCAGGTCGTGCTCACCGCCTCCCAACAGGTCGGGCGCCCGATCTTCTTCGCGATGATGATCATCATCCTCGCCTTCGTCCCCATCTTCACGCTGACCGGCCAGGAGGGAAAACTCTTCCACCCGCTCGCCTGGACCAAAACCTTTGCCATGACCGGCGCGACGTTGCTCGCCGTGACGCTCGTTCCCGTGCTGTGCACATTCCTCGTGCGCGGGCCCTTCCACGCGGAAAGCCGCAACTGGCTCATGCGCGCGCTGCTCGCGATGTACGATCCCGTGCTCGATTGGGCGCTGCGCCGCCGCAAAACCGTTCTTAGCCTGGCGTCCGCCCTGCTCCTCTTCTGTCTGGTGATCGCCTTTGGACTTCCGGCGGCCATTTCCTCCCGCCTGCCCGGCGGCATGGCGCGTTTTACCCGTGGCTTCGGCACGGAATTCATGCCGACCTTGCAGGAAGGCAGCCTGCTTTTCATGCCTGTGCTGCTGCCCAGCACTTCGCTCACTGAGGTAAAACGCATCATGGCGTGGCAGGACCAGGTGATCCGCGCCACCCCCGAGGTCGCCTCCGTGGCCGGCAAACTGGGTCGCTTCGATACCGCGACCGATCCCGCCCCCACCGAGATGATCGAAACCACGATCATGCTCAAACCCGCCCGCGAATGGCGGAGCGGAATGACCAAGGAAAAACTCATCGCCGAGTTGACCGCAAAACTCGTCCAGGTGCCGGGGTACGTTCCGGGATTTCTCCAGCCCATCGAGAATCGCGTGCTGATGCTCTCCACCGGTATCCGCGCCCAGCTGGGGATCAAAATCTTCGGCGACGATCTCGAGGCCTTGCAAAAAAAGGCCTTCGCGATCGAGCAAGTCGTCAACCGGATCCCCGGCGCAACCGGTGTCGCCCCCTCCCGCGTCCAGGGCAAACCCTACCTCGAGATCATCGTCGATCGCGCCGCGATGGCCCGCTACGGCCTGAGCGCCGCCGAGGTGCTCGCCATCGCCGAAACCGGTCTGGGCGGAAAAACCGTCACCACGTCGTTCCAGGGTCGCGAGCGATGGCCGATCCAGGTGCGGCTCGAACGCGCCGACCGCGAAGATCTCGACCGGCTCGCGGCCATTCCCGTCGCGACGCCCCAGGGCACCACCATTCCCCTCGGACAAGTCGCCACCATTCAGCGCGTCACCGGCCCCAGTGAAATCACCAGTGAAAACGGCCGTCTCCGCGCGTTCGTCCAAGCCAACGTCACCGGCCGCGACCTCGGCGGCTTTGTCGATGAGGTCCGGAATAGTGTCACGTATTACGTGACACTCGATCCGGGCATGACCATCGAATATTCCGGCCAATACGAGAACCAGTTGCGGGCCCGCCGCACCCTGCTGTTCATCGTGCCCGTCGTGCTGGGAATCATTTTCGTGATCCTGACGATGACCTTCCGGTCGCTCGCCGAAGCCGCCCACGTGATCCTCGCCGTTCCCTTTGCCCTCACCGGCGGGATCCTGCTGCAATGGGCCCTCGGTTTTAATTTCAGCGTCGCCGTCTGGGTCGGCTATATCGCGCTCTTCGGCACCGCCATCCAAACGGGAGTCGTCATGGTCATTTACCTGCAGGAGGCCGTGCAACGGAAGCTCGCCGACAAAAATAATGGAGCGGCGACGTCCTCGTCGCCGTCCGACGCGACGGGGACGTCGCGTCCCCAGCCTGACTTCGGGCTCACCCGTGCCGAACTCACCGCCGCCGTCAAGGAAGGCGCCCGTTTGCGCCTCCGGCCGAAGGTCATGACCGTGGCCACCGCCATCGCGGGATTGCTGCCCATCTTCTGGAGTACACGCACCGGCGTGGAAGTGATGCAACCCATCGCCGCGCCCGTCGTCGGGGGCATGCTTTCCTCGCTCGTCCACATTCTCATCGTTACGCCCGTGATCTTCGTCTGGCTGCACGAACGGAAATTCGCCGCTCCCCAAGCCTCTTAACCACCATGACACCAAGGGACAAACCCGATCCGGCATCGGAGCATCCGGCCTTTGTGTCTTCGCACCTTTGTGGTTCAAAATCCGGAAAGGCCAACGATTGGCCAACCCGGGATTTGACAATCGTCCATTCCCCGCAATTGCTCGCGCCGTGATTTGGAATCGCAAATGCCTCGGTATCTTTCTGGCGCTGCTCTGGCTGCCAGCGACGCTGCATTGCGCCCTGGAAACCGCGGGCTGTTTCGAGGCCCCGGCCTGTGACGAGCAGACCGCCGATTCCCAGGCGAGCAAAAGCGAGTCGTGCGCCACCGATGACTGCGACCGGGTGGAGAGCGGATTCTACAAAGCCACCTTGGGCAGCCTGACCCTGCCCGCCCCCACCCTGCAGCTCTGCCTCGACTGTTTCCGCGCCGCTCCGGCCGAAACGCTTTTCATCCCACGGATCGCGCCGGAACGGATCAAGCTTCCGCTGGAATTTTCCCCGACCTGGCAATTTGTGGTCCGGGCCGCGCCCCAGCCGCGCGCTCCTTCCTGCGCTTCGTAACGGACTCCTGCGCGAGTCCGTCCGGTCTCCGTCCCTGCCCTGACCGGGCAGGGACTTTCCCTTCACCCTGTCGCGGCGCGTAGCCGCGTCTCAATGACCCGTATCGTTATGAAGCCATTTTCTTTCGTCCTGTTACTTTTCCTCGCTGCCCCGTTGGACGCAGCCGATGTCCCTGTTTCCACCCTGGCGGCGCTCGCCTCCGAAATCACCGCCCAGAATCCGGAGCTCCGTTTCTACGAAGCTGAACTCGCAGCCGCGCGGGCTGGGGTCCGGATTGCCGGGGCCGTTGATAATCCCGAGCTCTCGGTCGCGGTCGGCCATCAGCGCGTCCACGATCTTTCCGGCAAACTCGCCGGCGAAGGGACCGCCTGGTCCGTGTCGCTGGCCCAAACCTTCGAGTGGCCGGGCCGCCTGGCCCTGCGCAAGGCCATCGCGAATCGCGACGTGGCGCTCGCCGAACTCGGGCTGGCGCGTTTTCGCGCGGAACTCACCGCGCGCGCCCACACCCTTACCTTCGGGCTTTTTGTCGCCGGGGAAAAAGCCGCCGCCACCGCCGAGGTCGCCGAGCGCTTCCGGGCGTTGAAGGAGACGTTCCTCGCCCGCGATCCCGCCGGGCTCACCCCGTTGCTCGAAACCCGGGTGATCGAGGCCCAGGAGCTTTCCCTGCAGCGACGCTCCACCGCTGCCACCCTCGCCGCCCAAGCCGCGCTGGTGGAGTTGAATCAGCTTCGCGGTGTCCCCGTCGAGACTCCCGCGCATCCGGTCAGCTCCCAGCTGGTTTTCCACGAGGCCCCTCCACTCGACGCGTTGCTCGCCGCGGCGCGCGAAAATCATTTCGAGTTCCGCGCCCGGCAGCTGGAGCTCGAGCAACAGGGTTATGCCGTGCGCCTGACGCAGCATGAGCGGCATCCCCGTTTCACCGTCAGCCCCTATGTTTCGCGCGAAGCCGCGGACGGCCGCGACACCACCGTCGGCCTGGGCCTGAGCCTGCCGCTTCCGCTCTCCTCCCGCCAACGCTCCACCGGCCAGCTCGTGGAAGCCCGTCGCCGCCAGGCGGAGGCGTCGGTCCTGATGGCGCAGCGCGAGATGGAGCGCACCGTCCTCGCCGCGGCCCAAACCTTCGCCGCCAAGCGCGCCGAAACGGAACGCTGGGCGCCCAACGCCGTCGCGAAATTCCGCGAGGCCGCCGCCCTCGCCGACCGTCACTACAGGCTCGGCGCGGTTCCGCTCGCGACCTACATCGACTTGCAGGGCGCCTATCTCGATGCCGTCGAGGCGTTGCTCGACACCCAGGGCGAAGCGCTCGCTTCCGGCCTCCGCCTGCAATTTCTGACCGGCCTGAACTTCCACGCGGTGGAACTGGCGCCATGATCGACCACATTCTCGGATTCTCCCTGCGCCAGCGCGCGCTCGTCTGTCTCGCCGCCGTCGGTCTGCTCGGCGTGGGCCTGTGGTCGGCCTGGCACCTGCCCGTCGATGCGGTACCCGACATCACTGGCGTCCAGGTACAAATCAATACCGAGATCCCCTCGCTGGCCGCAGAGGAATCGGAAAAACTCGTCACCCAGGTCATCGAGCTCGAAGTCGCCGGTCTCCCCGGCGTCGAGGAAATGCGCTCGATCACAAAGTTCGGGCTCTCCCAGGTCACCCTGCAGTTCAAGGATGGCACCGATATCTACCGCGCGCGCCAGTTCGTGGCCGAACGGCTGCAGGGAGTCCTGGAAAGGCTGCCGCCGGGCGTGCGCCCAAAGCTCGCCCCGATCAGCACCGGTCTCGGCGAAATCCTGTACTACAGCGTCGCGTATCGCCCCGACGCCAAAGACAAACCGGCGGCGGTGCGGGACCAACTGCTCGCCTTGAGCGAAATCCAGCATTACACGATCAAGCCGCTCCTCCGCACGGTGCCGGGCATCGCCGAGATCAACGAGACCGGCGGCTAGGAAAAGCAGTATGTCATCCAACCCCGGCCGGACGCCCTTACGCGGGTCAACCTGACCTTTGGCGAGTTTGCCGCTCTCATCGCCCAAAACCTGCAGAATACCGGCGGCGGCATCATCAATCGCAATGGCGAGCAACTCACCATTCGCGCCGTCAGCGCGGTGCAAAGTCCCGACGATCTCGCAAATCTGCCGGTGAAATTTGGCGCGGGCACCCAACCCCTGCTCGTGAAGGATCTGGCCGAGATCCGGATCGGCACGGCGTTTCGCACTGGCGCCGCCACGCTCAATGGCGAGGAGACCGTCATCGGCACCACCATGATGCTCAGCGGCGGCAACAGCCGCGCGACGGCCTCGCGCGTGAAGGCCCGCCTCGCCGAGATCCAGGAGCAGCTCCCCGCCGGGGTGGAAATCCAGATCCAATATGACCGTTCCGATCTGGTGGATCGCGCCATCGGCACCGTCGAAAAAAATCTTTTTGAGGGCGCCGTACTCATTCTCGCGGTGCTCCTGGCGCTGCTGGGCAACTGGCGGGCGGCGCTGATCGTCTCGGCGGTGATCCCGCTCGCGTTCCTCTTCGCGCTCACCGGAATGCGACAGTTCGGAATTTCCGGCAATCTGATGAGCCTCGGGGCGGTGGACTTCGGCCTCATCGTCGACGGTGCCGTCGTCATCGTGGAAAACGTGCTGCACCAGCTCGGCGTGAGGCAGCGCGCCCTCGGACGCGTGCTGACCGCGGCGGAGCGCCGGCAGACCGTGCTCACTGCCAGCCAGCAGGTGGGCCGGCCGATGTTCTTCGGCGTGCTGATCATCACGGTCGTCTATATTCCTTTGCTGGCCCTGACCGGGATCGAGGGGAAAATGTTTCACCCGATGGCGCTCACCGTGATGCTCGCGCTCGGCGGGGCGCTCGGCCTGTCGCTCACGCTCATCCCGGCGCTTTGCTCGCTCCTCCTCCGCGGGAAAATCCCCGAAGGCGACAATGCATTGGTCCGGCTCGCCAAGCGGATTTACGCGCCCGCGCTCCAGCACGCGCTGCGGTTGCGCTGGCTGACGGTCACGCTGGCGGCCGCCCTGTTCGCGGGATCGCTCTGGCTCTTCACCGCGCTCGGCGCGGAATTCGTGCCCAAACTCGACGAAGGTTCCATCACGACCATGCTCTACAAACCCGTCGGCCTGAGCTTGGAGGAATCCATCCGCACCGACCTCGAGATCGGGCAGCGCCTGCGGCAGGAGTTTCCCGAGATCACCCGCGTTTTCACCCGTATCGGCACGAGCGACATCGCCACCGACCCGATGCCTCCCAACGAAAGCGACCTTTATATTTTCTACCGACCGCTCCGCGACTGGCCCAGGACCGGCGGCCGGCCAAGGAACAAGGCGGAATTGTCCGACCAGATCACGGCGGCCCTCAAGCGGATCAATCCCGACTACAACGTCCTCGTCGCCCAGCCCATCGAGATGCGTTTCAACGAAATGCTCGAGGGGACCAAGGCGGAACTCGCCGTGAAGGTTTTCGGATCCGACTACGATGTGCTCGAGTCGCTCGCCGCCCAGATCAAAGCCATCCTGGAAAAAACTCCCGGCGTGGGTGAGGTCGAATACGAAACCGAGGGACGCAC
>CAMAPG010000140.1 GCA_945859965.1 Opitutus sp. GAS368
TCATCCAAGCCGTTCCTTCGCAGCGCTTCACCCGTCCTTTCACCAAGCCCGCCCTCGACCTTTACCGGGCACTGCGGACGGTCAATCCGTCACCTTACATGTTTATCCTGGAAGCGGGCGATTTTGCGATCGTCGGCGCCTCGCCCGAAGTCCATGTGCGTCTGACCGATACCCGGGTCGAAATCCGCCCGATCGCCGGCACCCGCAAACGGGGCACCACTCCTGCGGAAGATGTTGCGCTGGAAAAGGAACTCCTGGCCGATGAGAAGGAGCGCGCCGAGCACCTGATGCTGGTGGATCTGGCCCGCAACGACATCGGGAGGGTCTGCCAATTTGGATCCATCCGCGTCCCCGAATTCATGGTGGTGGAGCGGTACTCGCACGTGATGCACATCGTTTCGCAGGTGGAAGGAACCATCGCCGACGGCAAAACCGCCTACGATCTCATGCGGGCGACCTTTCCCGCCGGCACGGTTTCCGGCGCACCCAAAGTGCGGGCCATGCAGATCATTGCGGAGCACGAGCCTTCCCAACGCGGCTTCTATGCCGGCGCGCTCGGTTACTTTGGCTACGATGGTAACATGGACACATGCATCATGTTGCGCACCTCTCTGATCAAGGACGGCAAAATCCATATTCAGGCAGGTGCTGGGATTGTCGCTGACTCCGTTCCGGTCTCGGAATATCAGGAAACGATCAGCAAAGCGACGGCCTTGTTGAAGGCCGTCGCCATGGCGGAACAGTTCTAACCGGCCTCGGTCAGAGTTGGAGCTGCGCCACGGTGGCCGGGGCGCAGTGAGTCGTGTGCCATTTTGCCGCCTTCGTCGGTCAGTTTTTTCGTAACTTACGAGGTGGTTGGTGCGTATATCGATTGGAACGAAATCCGCTCTGCTTGTCGGACAGTTAGTCCTACTTCTCTAACAACTTACCCGTCATGCCTGCTAAAACCAGAACTAGCCGCAGCTTTATCATCGAGGCTGATGACGCCGAATCGAACGCCAACGCAACCACTGCGCTGGCGCCTCTGCCCTTCGACGCCCCTCCCTCTTTTCTTGAGAAACCCGAGCCCGCCGCCGCCTCGGCTCCTTCCTCCTCCGGGCCGATGGAGCGCAGCAATCTTCAGCTCTATCTTCAGGAAATCGGCAAAACCGCCCTCCTGACGATCCAGGAGGAAATTGTCCTCGCCCGGCGCATCCGCCGCGGGGACAAGGCCGCGCGCGATCACATGATCAAGGCCAACCTGCGTCTGGTCGTGAAAATCGCGATGGATTACAAGGACTTCGGCCTGCCCCTGCTCGATTTGATCAGCGAGGGTAACATCGGCCTCATCAAGGCCGTCGAACGCTTCGATCCCCGCAAGGGTGGCAAGCTTTCGACTTATGCCGCGTGGTGGATCAAGCAGTCGATCAAGCGCGCCCTCGCCAATCAGTCCAAGACCATCCGCCTGCCCGTCCACTTGGTCGATAAGATCTCCAAGATGCGCCGGATGGCCATGACCCTGACCGAGCAGTTGGGCCGTGAACCGACCGACGAGGAATTGGCGATCGAGCTCCAGATTCCCACCAGCAAGGTCGCGCATCTCAAGTCTGTCAGCGTGCGGCCGACTTCCCTCGATGCACCCTTGAGTGAAGACGGCGATTCCTCCACGTTCGGCGAAATCGTCGGCGACGAAAATGCGATCAGTCCCTACGAGAACCTGCGCGAGAAGAATCTCAACGCGGACTTGAGCGCCATGGTCAACTCCCTCGACGAACGTGAAGCGGAAATCATCAAGCTTCGCTTCGGCCTGGAAGGGCGCGACGAGCTCACGCTTGAGGAAGTCGGCAAACGCTTCCACGTCACCCGCGAGCGAATCCGCCAGCTCGAGTACATCGCCCTGTCCAAGATGCGGAAGGCGATGGCGAAAAACGACACGCAGCGCTCACAAGACGAGATCCAGGAGGAGGATCGCATGCGCCAGCGCATGGAGATCATCCGGGAATTCATCGAGACGAAGTCAAAGAAACCCGCGAAGGTCGGGGAAAACTAAGCTTCATTCCGGTTTCCCTTTCAGGCCGGCACTTTCACGTGCCGGCCTTTTTATTTTTCGGGCACTACGCGGGATTCCCCGGAAAAAACCCATGCAGATCGCATGAAAAATAACCGTCGGAAAAGACGGGGATTTTTCCGCAAAAATAAAACACCGCGTATCGTGCGGCCATCCTACGGCCAGCGCGACCCGTGCTCAAAAAAGAAATCGTCCGGCAGAGCCCATGCTCAACTGGCACCACCCAACCCGCTGCCCTCGCCGCTCAACGATTCCTCACTGCTTCCCTTGACGTTCAGCCTCAACTCGCCCCGCGAGCCATTGCTCACGCTCTACCGGCGGATTTGCATGCTTGAGGCCCGGGGAGAATTCGCCGCCGCCTCGCAACTCGCCGATGCGCAGATGGGACCGGTTGTGGACGCATTGAAAGCCACCCATGCGATCACCGACCTGGAATTGCAGGCTCTCATTGCGAACGAAAAGGAGCGCGTGACCAACGCCAGCGTCCTTGCCGAACTCCTGCTTCCTTCGTTCACCGCTCTGCTTGAAACCGCCCGCTTGGCGCCGAAACAAGCGAGGGATTCAGCCCACAGCGCCGATCTGGCCGTCCATGCGGAACCGCAACGGCATGCATCCGCATCCGGCCAAGCCCCGGCCGAAATCGCCGATTTTATCGACGAAATGCTCAACCAGCAGCGTCCGCCTCGGACCCGGAGCGCCCGGGCCGGCTAACGTCAGTCGTTCTCCTCTGTCTCCAATCCCACTCATCCCTCTATGATCACCACTCAGGAAAACCCATTGTCAGCACTGTCACCACGTCTGCCCAACCACCCGCAGCGCCTTCCTCCAGCCGCTCGTCCGCCAAGAAAACAATTTTGCCCGGGTTCGATCTCGGGACCAACAAGTCCTGCGTGCTCGCCGGCGCCGCCGGGACCACCGACATCACCGTGAGCAAGGTCGTGCCTTCGGTTGTCGGTTACGTGAAGGACGGCATCGTCGACGGAATCATCACCGGCAACCGGCG
Organism: Opitutus sp. GAS368; assembly: GCA_945859965.1. Lineage (GTDB taxonomy): Bacteria > Verrucomicrobiota > Verrucomicrobiia > Opitutales > Opitutaceae > CAMAPG01. The sequence goes on from CAMAPG010000140.1 coordinate 3,051, forward strand.
CATTCTTTTCGGCGAAGACGCGGTGGCGAGCATGCTCCACATCAAGCTGATCGCACCGTTGGCCGAGGGCGTCATCGCCGAGCCCGAAGCCGCCCGGGATTTTCTCCAGCATATCCGGTCGCTGGCCGATCCCAGTGGCAACGCCGAGATTCGCGCCGTCGTCGGTATTCCCGCCAACGCCGACGAGCAGGCGCGCGACGACATCCGTCGCTCCGTGCAGGGCATTTTCGACCGCATCCTCCGGATTCCCGAGCCCTTCCTCGCCGCGCTCGGTTATCGAGACGATGCCCGGGTCTCCCAGCCCAACTACATTGATCCCGTCGTGAACTCGCTCTTCATCGACATCGGCGGCGACACGAGCGATTTGTGTCTCGTGCAGGGCTGTTTCCCCACGCCGAAGGACCAGATTTCCATTCCGTTTGCAGGCGACGCCATCGACCAGCTCATGCACGAAGAGCTCAATCGCACGTACCCCAACAACGGTCTGTCACGCTTGAAAATGCGCGAGATCAAGGAAACGCACGGCTACGTCGGTCCCAGCCGCAAACCCCTCGACGTCAAGGTCGTCATGGGCGGGAAAACCCATACGCTGGAACTGGGTGACGTCATCGGCCGCGCCAGCAATGCCCTGATCGACAAGATCTACCCGGCCCTGACCACCCTCATCCAGCGGGCGTCTTCGGACTCCGTCGTCGACCTCCTGCAAAACATCATCGTCACCGGCGGTGGTTCGCAGCTCAAGGGCATCGACACGCTCCTGCAGAAAAAACTCACCGACGACGGCTATGAGTCGCCGAAGGTCAGGCTCGCCGGCCAGGACTACAAGCGCTACGTCGCGCTCGGCGCCTTGAAAGCCGCCCGCGCGGCCCGTGAGAATCAGTGGCAGGTACTGCTGAACTGAACTCCGTTCAGTTCGGTTATTGGTGAAGGGTTATGGGTTAATGGGAAGACACCGCGTTCCGCATCTGTGATCAAGGGAATGACGCGCAGCGTCGGACTCTTCCTATTAACCCATAGCCCTACACCAATACCCCGGAAAGGCAGGCCGCCTGCCTTTCCGCCCTAACTCGCCACCGGATAGCTGCCCAGCCACTTCACCAGCGGGCAGAATTTTTTCAGCTCCGCCAGCGCTTCCTTCATGTTCGCGTCCTCGTAGTGACCGGTGACATCGATGAAGAAATTATAATCCCACGGCCGTTTCTTGCTCGGCCGCGATTCGATCTTGGAGAGATTAATGCCGCGCTCCGCCAGGGGCATCAGCATGCGCAGCAGCGCGCCGGAATGCGACGCGGCTTCGTCCCCGAGGGAAATCAGGAAACTCGACATGTCGCGGCCCTTGCCCACCGAGCCCGACGGTTTTTTTCCGAGCACGAAAAACCGCGTGGTGTTGTCCGCCTTGTCCTGGATGTTTTTCTCCACGACCGGCACGCCGTGGTACTCGGCGGCGAGCTCGCTGGCCACCGCGGCCGCACCGGGCTCGCCTTTCGCAATCTGGACCGCCCGGGAGGTGCTGGAGGCGTCCACCAGTTGCGCATGGGGCAAATGACGCTGCAGCCAGAGCCGGCACTGCGCCAGGGCCTGGTCCTTCGAATAGACCCGCTCGATCTTGTCGAGCGGCGAGTTCGAGATCAGGGCGTGGGTGATCTCGAGGTAAATCTGGGCCACGATCTTGAGGTCGCTCTCAACAAAACTGTCCAGCGCCTCGCGGACACTGCCTTCCGTGGAATTTTCGCTCGGGATGACCGCGTAGTCCGCCTCGCCCTTCTCAATCGCCGTAAAGATGTCGGGAATGGTCGCCATCGCGTGATAGTCCACGCTCGCACCGAATTTCTTCATCGCGGCCGCATGCGTGTTGCTGGCCTCGGGGCCGAGGTAGGCGATCAGGAGCGGTTTCTCCAGAGCAATCGCCGCCGACATGATCTCGCGATAGATCGCGCGCAGCGCCTCGTTTTTGATCGGGCCCTGGTTGAGTTCCGCGACCTTGCGCAGCACGGCATCCTCGCGCTCCGCCACGTAGATCTGGCCGCCTGTGTTGCGTTTCAATTTCCCGATCTCGGCCGCCAGCGCGAGCCGCCGGTTCAGCAGCTCGACAATATTGCGGTCGAGTCCGTCGATTTGTTCGCGAATGGGTCCGAGATCCATGGTGATTAGCTCGCCGGCGTTGCTTCAGGACCGGTGGCAGGTTCCGCCGGTGCGCCCGTCTCGGTGGCAGTCGTCGCGGTCGCCGTTTCCAACGGCAATTCCTCGTCCTCCGGCAGGCCCATCTGCGCATCGCCCACTTTCGAGGGATTCATCGCATTCTGCAGCCAGTCGTCGAGCTGGCGGGTCGAAAGCACATCGGACGCCGGCAATTCATCGAGCGATTTGATCCCGATGAATTCCAGAAATTTGTCGGTCGTGCCATACTGCAACGGCCGGCCCGGAAGATCGGCGCGACCGGTGATGTAAATGAGTTCGCGCTCGATCAGCTTGTTCACGCCGGCTTCGGCCGAAACCCCGCGGATCGCCTCGATCTCGGTCCTCGTCACCGGCTGGCGATAAGCCACCACCGCGAGCGTTTCCAGCGACGAGGGCGAGAGTTTCAACGGCGCGGGCTCATCGCGAAGGATGCGCACCCAGCGGGCAAAGCGCGGGTGCGAAACCAGGCGATAGCCGCTGGCCCCTTCGATCAGCAGCAAGCCTTCGTCGGCCAGCCGCAGCTCGGCGGCGATTTCATCGACGACGTCGCGGATCTGGCTCGCGGTGATCAAGGACGGCACGTCCGCATAAAGTTCAGGATCCTGCGGCGGTTCGGCGACCAATTCCGCGGGGTCGTCCGTCGGCAGAGCAACAGCCGGTGACGCCCCGGCTGGCGATTTGCCTTCGGCAACAGTCGCCTTCGCCGCGGTTTCCCCCGGATTGGATTCATCCGCAAACGGCAGGAGCACCTGGTCGTGGAACCGGGTGAACACGCCTTGGATGTCCTTGATCGCCAGCGGCTGGTTCGAGGAGAACAGCAGTGCCTTGACTACTTTTTTCAGGTTGAAAGCCATGCGGTATAAGGTGGGTGAGTGAATGCGGCGCGCCTCACGTGAAGCAACCGAAAACGTCGCCAGCCCCATGCCCCGTTCCACCTTGATCCGTTCTCCAGACCTTCGAGGAAGGTCTTGCCCGACCCCCGCCACTTTGGTCTGCTGGCGGCTGCTTTGACCATGAGCTCTTCGCCCAACTCCCTCCGCAAACATTCCTCCATCGTGCTCGACGGTCCCGACCGCGCACCCAATCGCTCCATGCTGCGCGCCGTCGGCTTCAAGGACGAGGATTTCAAGAAGCCGGTCGTCGGCGTGGCCTCCACCTGGAGCATGGTCACTCCGTGCAACATGCACATCGACCAGCTCGCGCGCGAGGCCGCCGCGGGCGCCGATGCCGCCGGCGGCAAGGCGATCATTTTCGGCACCCTCACGGTGTCCGACGGCATCAGCATGGGCACGCCCGGCATGCGCTACTCGCTCGTGTCCCGCGAGCTGATTGCCGACTCGATCGAAACCGTGTCCGGCGCTGAGGGCTTCGACGCCGTCGTGGCCATCGGTGGTTGCGATAAAAACATGCCCGGCTGCGCGATGGCGCTCGCCCGGCTCAACCGTCCCGGCGTTTTCGTCTACGGCGGAACCATCCTGCCCGGCATCCATCCGGACTCGAAGAAGGAATGTGACATCGTTTCCGTATTCGAGGCCGTCGGCCAGCACGCCGCCCACAAGCTCGACGACCAGGGCCTGAAGAAGTTCGAGAATTGCTCCATTCCCGGTCCCGGTTCCTGCGGCGGAATGTACACCGCCAACACCATGGCGTCCGCCATCGAGGCGCTCGGGCTAAGTCTGCCCAACAGTTCCGCGCAGATCGCCATCAGCCAGGAAAAAAAGGACGACTGCCGCCGCGCCGGTGAGGCCGCACTTGCCTTGCTCAAGGCCGGCATCCGCCCGCGCGACATCATGACCAAAAAGGCGTTCGAAAACGCCATCACCGTCGTGATCGCCCTCGGCGGCTCCACTAACGCCGTGCTCCACCTGCTCGCCATCGCTCACGAGACCAACGTCAAACTTTCGATCGACGACTTCACCCGTATCGGCAAAAAGGTGCCGGTGCTCGCCGACCTCAGGCCGTCCGGCAAGTACGGCATGGCCCATCTTTCGCGGATCGGCGGACTGCCGCCGTTGATGAAAATGCTGCTCGATGCCGGCCTGCTCCACGGCGATTGCCTGACCGTCACGGGCAAGACCCTCGCTGAAAATCTCAAGCACGTGCAGCCCTATCCGTCCGACCAGGACGTCATCCGGCCGTTCTCGAATCCAATCAAGTCCGACAGCCATCTGCGCATCCTCTACGGCAATCTCGCGCCCGAAGGTTCCGTGGCCAAAATCTCCGGCAAGGAAGGACTGCTCTTCTCCGGCAAGGCGATCGTCTTCGAATCCGAGGAAACCGCCTTGCAGGCCATTCTCGATGGCCGGGTCAAAGCCGGACACGTGATCGTCATCCGCAATGAAGGTCCCGTGGGCGGACCTGGCATGCGCGAGATGCTCGCGCCCACCAGCGCGGTCATGGGCAAGGGCCTCGGCAAGGAAGTCGCACTCATCACCGACGGTCGTTTCTCCGGCGGCAGCCACGGTTTCGTGGTGGGCCACATCACGCCCGAAGCCTTCAAGGGCGGTCTGCTCGCCATCGTGAAAAACGGCGACCGAATCACCATCGATGCGGTCAAGAACGAGCTCACCCTCGATCTGCCGGCGAAGGAAATCAAAGCCCGCACCAAGGCGTGGAAGCCTAAAAAGCCCAAGGAAACCCGCGGTGCGCTCGCCAAATTCGCCAAACTGGTCACCACCGCCTCCGAGGGCGCCGTCACGGATAAAAATCTCTGAGCAATCGTAGCGAGTAGCGGGTAATGAGTAGTGAGCATCCTTTCGCCGTTTTCACTCTACTCGCTACTCACT
>CAMAPG010000141.1 GCA_945859965.1 Opitutus sp. GAS368
CTGGGACTGATCGGATTCCTGCGCATCGCGGTCTGGTCGATGTTCTCCACGATTTATGGGCCGCACTGGATGCTGGTGGGCCTGACGGTGGGAATTGCGCTGGTCGGCATCGTGTTGTGGGGTTCGCTGATGGGCTCGATGCTGCCACTGGTCCTGAAGCGGCTGGGTTTGGACCCGGCGACCTCGAGCGCACCGTTCGTGGCGACATTGGTGGATGTGACCGGGCTCATCATTTATTTCACCGTGGCTTATCTGATTATGCGGGGAACGCTTTTGTAACCTGCGGAAGGGTGGAGGCGTCGCATTGTTTCTGGCCCAGATAGACAGCCGTCCGGCCTGATCTCCCTCACTTGACCTGTTTCCCCTGCATCATACCGTAGGCATTCCCATGGGCCCGGCCTTTTCTCATTTTCGGATTTTCGGTGGATTGGCGGTTTTGCTGATCGCACCGCTGGGCCTGCGGAGCGAAGGAGAAGCGGCGCGACGTTCGCCCTTCCTGCCGCCCGCCAATGCCCCGGGTGGCTCCGCGGCGGTCACGCAGGGTGCGCCGATCGAATTGCGCGGGATCATGTCCACTCCGGAAGGGATGTTGTTCAGCATTTACGATCCCGCCAAAAAATCCGCCGTGTGGCTGGGCTTGAATGAAAGCGGCCGCAATTATGTCGTGCGCCAGCATCAACTGATCAACGGCGCCGACCAGGTGACAGTCGAATATGGCGGCAGCAACCTTACGCTCAGCTTGAAAACGGCGAAAATCCTGTCCGGTCCGGCCGTCACATTTCAGCCGACAGGCCCGAATTCCCAGCAGAACCCCGCGGTGACGCAGTCGGTGGTGTTGAACCCGACGCCGGCCGATCAGGCGGCGCGACTGCAGGCCGTCGCCGAGGAAGTGCAGCGCCGCCGGGCGCTCCGCCAGCGCACCCAGCAGCAGAATGTTACGGGCCAGCAGTCCAACGGACCCTCGACCCGCTGAGAGTGCGCAACCACGGCTGAAAAATTCCGGGCCGAAAGCCCTGGAGTTGCGCGATGATGTTCCACGGCACGCAGGGAACTCCCGGTGGCTTTCGGGTCGATAGCGGACGTGAAATTATTTCGTGCGTTGGCCGCGTCAGGGCCTAGCGTGGAAGTCCAAATGCCGTCAGAGCCATCCCGCGCGACCTTGTTGACCGAGGCTTCCAACTGGAAGTTGATTCGGCGGCTGTTCGGACTGGCGTGGCGTTACCGGCTGCATTGCCTGCGCGTGCTGGGCATCCAGCTGGTGCTCCTGACGATGGGCATCTTCGGTCTGGGCTTCACCGGTGTGGGCATCGATTACATCCGCCACAAGGTCGAGGGGGTCCCGCTTTCGCCGAACCTGCTGCATCTGACACTGCCCGAAGACTGGCCGCCTCTCCATGTCCTCGGGATGCTCGCGGGCCTGATCCTGGCCCTGGCCGTGGCCCGCGCGGTGTTCAATTATGTCTACGCGGTGTCGGTCAACCGGCTTGTGCAGCAAAAGCTGGTCGTGCACCTGCGGGCGGAGGTCTATGAGAAACTGCAGCGGCTGAGCTTCCGCTTTTTCGACGCCAATTCCACCGGCTCGATCATCACCCGCGTAACGGGCGACGTACAGGCGGTCCGGATGTTCGTCGATCAAGTGCTGATGCAGAGCGTGATCATGGTGATTTCCCTCACCGTCTATGTGATCTACATGGCGAACCTGCATCTGGGACTCACGCTGGCCTGCCTGGGCACGACGCCATTGCTGTGGGTGATGTCGATGCGCTTTTCACGGAAAATCCAGCCGGCGTACGCGCACAACCGCACGCTGGTGGAAAAGATGGTCCAGATCCTCGCGGAAAGCATCCAAGGCATCGCCGTGACGAAAGGCTTCGGTCGCGAGGCGGAAAACCGCGCGGTCTTCGACGCGGCGAACAACGCCGTCTTCGCGCAGCAGCGGGACATCTTCTGGAAACTGAGCCTTTTCACCCCCGCGATCGGTTTCCTCACCCGGGTGAACATGATGGTCCTGCTCGGCTACGGTGGCTGGCTGGTCATTCACGGGCAGCTCCCGTTTGGCGCGGGCCTGATCGTTTTTGCCGGTTTGCTCGAACAATTTTCCGGGCAAATCAACAACGTCGCCAACATCATTAATTCGGTGCAGCAATCTCTAATCGGCGCGCGCCGGGTGTTCGAGATCCTCGACGCGCCGGTGGAGGTGAAGAGCGCGCCGGATGCACTGCGCCGTCCGCGGCTGAACGGCGCGGTGCGGTTCGAGGACGTTTCGTTTGCGTATAGCGGCGCGGAGACCGTGGTGCGCAACATCAACCTCGAGGTGAAACCCGGCCAGTGCGTTGCCATCCTCGGCACCACCGGGGCGGGCAAGAGCGTGCTGATGAGTTTGATCCCGCGTTTCTTCGATCCCACCGGCGGCCGCCTGCTGGTCGATGGCATCGACGTGCGCCACCTGCATCTCGACGATCTCCGCCGCAACATCGGCCTGGTGTTCCAGGAGAGCTTTCTGTTTTCGAACACCGTGGCCGCCAACATCGCCTTCGGACACCCCGAGGCCACACGGGCGCAGGTGGAAAAGGCGGCCCGCATCGCGGCGGCGCATGATTTCATCCTGAAGCTGCCGAAAGGCTACGACACGATCCTCGGTGAAAGCGGCAACACCCTGTCCGGCGGCCAGCGGCAGCGTCTGGCCATCGCGCGCGCCGTGCTGCTCGAACCCGCGATTCTGCTGCTCGACGATCCGACGGCGGCAATCGACAGCGAAACGGAACACGAGATTTTCGAGGCGCTGGACCGGGCCATTGCCGGTCGCACCACCTTCATCGTGGCGCACCGGCTGAGCACGCTGCGCCGCGCGGATTTCATCATCGTGCTGGAAAACGGGCGGATCGTGCAGCAGGGCACGCATGAACAATTGATGAAGGAAAAGGGTCCGTACTTGCATGTCGCCAACCTGCAACTGGTCGATAGCCGCGATCTGCAGATGCTCAAAACGACGAAAGGCCCGGCATGAAGCCCGCCTCGCCAGCTGCCCCGGTGGCCGATGTTGGCCTGGTCCGCCGGGTGCGCGATGAGGACGACGAAGAGGAGCATCTCAAACCCCTCGAATGGGGCCTGATCCGCCGTCTGTTCAGCTACACGCGTCCAGTGCGCAAAAAGAGGAATGTGTTGGTTGCGTTCACGCTGATTCGCTCGGCGCAACTGCCCGCCCTGGTATGGGCGTCCTCGTTGATTATTTCACGGCCGATCGCGCACCACGAGATCGGGATTTTGCCCTGGGCGGTGCTGGGGTACGGCCTGCTTGCGCTCTCGACGGATATCCTCTTTCACTGGCGCCAGCGCTATGCCCTCGAAGTCGGCGAGGTCGTGGTGAACGGTCTGCGCGCGGAAATTTTCGAGAAAACGCAGCGCCAGCCGATGAGCTTCTTCCATCGCGTGAAGCTCGGTCGCATCATCAGCCGCGTGACCAGCGACGTGGAAGCGTTGCGCGTCGGCATTCAGGACGTGGCGTTTGTCAGCATGATCCAGTTTGGCCAGATGGTTTTCACCGCTGTGGTCATGGCGATGTGCGACTGGGTGCCGTTCCTCGTGGTGCTGGCGATGGCTCCCATTCTCTGGCTGGTCAACAATCACTTCCGGATGCGATTCAGCCAGCTGACGCGGGCGGCGCAGGAGAGCTTCAGCCGGGTGACCGCGACCCTGGCGGAATCGGTCAACGGCATGCGGGTGACGCAGGGCTTTGTGCGCCAGGAAACGAATGCGGGATTGTTTCGCGGACTGCTGGCCGATCATTCCCGGTACAGCATCGCGCTGGCCCGGACCTCGGCGATTCTCACCCCGCTGCTCGAACTCAACAGCCAGTTTTTCGTGGCGATCCTGCTGCTCTTCGGTGGCTGGCGGGTGTTTGATGGGGCGATGTCGCTCGACGCGCTGATCCAGTTCTTCTTTCTCTCGAATTTTTTCTTTTCGCCCATTGCGATCATCGGCAACCAGTACAACCAGGCGCTGATTGCCATGGCCGGGGCCGAGCGCGTTTTCTGGCTGATCGATACTCCGCCGGACTGGCAGGACAATCCTGCAGCGCAGGCGCTGCCCGATCCCCGGTCCACGCCTTCGTCTCGCGCGGCTTCGACCGCCGCGGGTGCCCGGGTGGAATTCCGGAATGTGGCCTTCGGCTATGATCCGGCGCGGCTCGTGTTGCAGGACGTGAGCTTCGTGGCCGAGCCGGGGCAGAATATCGCGCTTGTGGGGCACACGGGCAGCGGCAAAAGCTCGATCATCAACCTCGCGGCCAAGTTTTATCTGCCGACGCGAGGTGAAGTATTCGTGGACGGACGGGAGATCCGCACACTCACGAGTCAGTCCCTGCACCGCCAGATGGGCATGGTGCAGCAGCAAAATTTTCTCTTTAGCGGCACGGTGCTCGATAACATCCGGTTCAGCCGGCCGGAGGCGACGGAGGCGGAGGTCCGCGAGACGACTGCGCAGCTCGACTGGCTGGATCTGCTCGACGACCTGCCGCACGGTTTGCTGACGGAAGTCGGCGAACGCGGCGCGAGCCTTTCTGTCGGCCAACGCCAGCTGGTGTGTTTTACCCGCGCGCTGCTGGCCAATCCCCGGATTGTCATTCTCGACGAAGCCACCAGTTCGATCGACGCTATGACGGAGGCGCGGCTGCAGAAGGCCCTCGTCACCCTGCTGCGCGGGCGGACCAGTTTCATCGTGGCGCACCGGCTGAGCACGATCCGCCATGCCGATCTCGTCCTCGTGCTGGACGAAGGACGGATCATCGAGCGCGGCACGCATGCCGAATTGCTTGTCCGGGGCGGTTCCTACGCGGCGCTTTATCAGCAATTCGTGCAAATCGACGACCGCGGGTGAGCCCCGGTCGGGCGGAGTGCGGCCGGCCCCCTTGAAGAAAAATAAAGATTTTCCTCGGAAAACGCGGTCTTTCCCCTCTAGAAAGGCATTGCTTTCAGAGAAAAGCTTTCTAAACCCAACAATCACTATGGCTAAAAAATCCGCTCGTAAACCGAATGCCGCGTTCATGAAACCGGTCACACCCGACTCCGCTCTTGCTGCAGTCGTTGGCTCAAACCCCCTTCCCCGCACGGAGCTCACCAAGAAGCTCTGGGCTTACATCAAGAAAAACGGCCTGCAGGACAAGAAGGTCCGCACGCAGATCAATGCCGACGACAAGCTCAAGGTTGTTTTCGGTGGCAAAGGCAAGGTCGGCATGTTCGAGATGACCAAGCTCGTCTCGGGTCACGTTTCCTAAGCTAGCCAGTCAATTTTCCTCACCGCCGCGGGCTTCTGGCTCGCGGCGGTTTTTTTGTGCCCGCGACTGGCGATTCCTACCGGTGCGCAAGCTCCGGAAAGGGCGACAGCGCCTTCGGGATTGCGTGATTTCCGTCGCCCGGATTGGTTACCGTGATAGCGCGGTTGCCCGTGCTGACATGTCGCATTCCCGCCAACGCAAAGTCACCCTCCCCATCGCGGCGCTGGGTATTCTCTTGCTTGGGATAGCGGCCGGGTGGGGGCGCTGCCGCCAGCTGGCGGCAGCGGGGGTGAGCGATCCGGGACCGCAGGCTTTCTTCACGGGAGCCATCGTTTGCCTGATGCTCGGCCTGGCGCTCTTCAGCTGGATCGCGCGTCGCCGCCTAAAGGAGCAACGCGAGGCGATTCGGAATTTATCCGAGGCCATGGAGCAAAGCCAGTCGGCCATCATGATCATGGACCTCGATAATCGCATCGAGTACGTCAACGGGGGCTTCTGCGCGCAGATCGGGTATTCGCGCCGGGAATTGATCGGCCGGTCCTGGCGCAAGTTCCAGGCCGAGGAAACCGCGCCCGAAGTCCTGGCTGACCTTGCGGCCAGCCAGCGCAACGCCAAGTCGTGGACCGGCGAATGGTTTCACCGGCGCAAGGACGGCACCCGTTATCCCGTGCGTGGGGTGGTCAGTCCGGTCAAGCGTCGCGATGACACGCTCACCTCGTATGTGGCCGCGTTCGAGGACATGACGGAAATGCAGCGCCGGAACGACGAATTGCACGAGGCGAAGGAACGGGCCGAGGCCGGCGGACGGGCGAAAAGCCAGTTTCTCACCACGATGAGCCACGAGGTACGGACGCCCCTGAACGGCATCGTGGGGTTCGCCAGTTTGTTGCTCGATATGCCGCTGGCTCCGGAGCAGCGCGAATATGTCCAGACGATCCGCACCAGTGCGGCCACCCTCGTCAATCTCACCGGCGACATTCTCGATTATGCCCGCATCGAATCCGGCAAGCTCGTTCTGGACCCGGGACCGTGCGATCTCCGGGCGTGCGTGGAGGACGCCCTGGATTCCGCGGGCGGGCTGGCCTTCGAAAAACACCTCGAGTTGCTGCATGGGATCGAGGACGACGTGCCGGCGGTGATCGTCGCCGACAGCGGACGCCTCCGCCAGGCCCTGGCGAATCTGGTGAGCAACGCGGTCAAGTTCACCCTGGAAGGCGAAGTCGATGTGCGGGTGCGGGTGGTTCCCCCCGGCCCGAATCCGCCGGCGGCGTCCACGCCGCGCAGCGAGGAGGTGCAACTCGAATTCTCGGTGCGCGACACCGGCATTGGCATCGCGTCGGAATTTCGCCCGCTGCTCTTCAAACCGTTCAGCCAGATCGATCCGTCCATGACCCGCCGCTTTGGTGGGACGGGGCTGGGACTCGTGATCAGCAAAACCCTGGTGGAAATGATGGGAGGTCGGATTTCATTCGTCAGCGAACCGGGGGCCGGCAGCACGTTCACCTTCACGGTGCGCGCTCTCATCTATCAGGAAGAGCAACAGATCCACGCGACCCCCGCTTTGACCAAGCCGCTGGCCGGCACCCGACTTGCCCTTGTCACCCGTGCGCCGGGTTTGCGCACCGAGTTGATCCGACTCCTGACGAGCTGGGGCGCGGAGATCGTCGAAATCGAATACAACGTTCTGGTTTTCACGGCCTTTGACCTGGCGCTGGTCGATGTCGATGAGATGCTCAGCCAGCACCTGCGGGCCATTCCTGCCACGGTGAAGCGGCTTTCGCCGCAGAAAATCTTTGGGTTGCTGCCGCTTTCCCTGCCCACCGCCGAGCGCCAGGAATTGCGGGCGCATTTCCGCCTGCTCGTCAACAAACCGGTGCACCATACTGCGCTGCTGACACTCCTGCTCAACTCGCTGCCGGCCCACCGCGTCAAGACGAAGCTGGCTGGAAAAGAAGGATCGGAAACAAGAAATCCCCTCGAGTCGTCAGAAACCGAATCGCGGCCGGCTCCGAGTGCGGACGAGCCGAAGGCGTCGTAGGATTTCCGGAGATGTATGGCCCGTAAATGGGCTCATGATTCCCAAACCAGGGTTGGCCACAAAAAGGCACTAAAATTTCCGGGGCTTGGATTGGGGGTAATTAAATCGAAAGGATCCTACGCTTCCAACGCCGCGGCGATCTGCTTGCACGAAGTCTTGATGATCTGCAGCCGGGCATGCCGTTTGTTGTTGGCGGGCACCAGGTGCCACGGCGCCGACTCGCGGCTGGTCAGGGCGAGCATGTCGCCTACGGCAATCTCGTAGGACTGCCATTTGCGGCGATTGCGCCAGTCCTCGGAATTGATCTTGTGCTTTTTATAGGCGGTCTCCTCGCGATCGCGAAAACGGCGGAGTTGCTCGTCTTTGCTGATGTGCAGCCAGAACTTGAGCACGATGATTCCGTGTTCGCCCAGCTGGGTCTCGAAATCGTTGATCTCGCCGAACGCCCGGCGCCATTCGTCGTCGCGGGCGAAGCCTTCCAGACGCTCGACCAGCACCCGCCCGTACCACGAGCGATCGTAGATGGTGACCATGCCGGCGCGCGGCACATGGCGCCAGAA
>CAMAPG010000142.1 GCA_945859965.1 Opitutus sp. GAS368
GCGGAGGAGCTCAACGCCTATATCGAGGATCAGTTCGTCGCCTGGGACCCAAGCGATCGTTCCTTCAACATGCGTTGCCCGACGCCAATGGTCGCCGAACAATACACCTGCTACTATCCGATGGAGGTCCACACCGGCATCTGGATTCGTTCACTGCTCAAGCTGCATCAGGTCACCGGGAATCAAACCTACCTCCTCAAGGCCTCGAACGCGGCCAACTCGATCATCCTGTCGCAGCAGCTCACCGGCGCTTATTCCACCTGGGGTTTCGATCCGCGCTTCCAGCGGCCGCTGATGGCTTACGACTGGCCGCCGTGCAACGCCGAGGCGGTGCAGGCGCTCATCGAGCTGTCGCTCTACAAGCGCACGCTACCGCAGTCAGTGTGAGGATAAGTAGGGCGGGTCTTCCGACCCGCCCTTTTCCTCGGCGTCGCGTTCTCGTGTCATTGCGAGGAGCGAAGCGACGAAGCAATCCAGCTGGATTGCCACGGCGCGCTTCGCGCACCTCGCAATGACAAAGGGGTTAGCGGGCCGGCTCCGAGCGTCGCAGTTCAATCGCGGTCACTGTCGGCCCGGTGCCGGCGCCGCCGGTGCGAAGCTCGAGTCGGTAGCGCAGACGCGCGGCCCGGGACGCGACTGGCAGCCGGCAACGGATTTCGGATTCGGTGGTGGAGACCACTTTGAGATCGGTCCACGTCGAGGCTTTGTCCAGTTGCACGCTCACTCCGCAACCGGTCCGACCGCGAAACACTCCGGAGACAACCAGATCGTAGTCCCCGGCCTCGAGCGAGGCCTCGACCGGCTGGGACGCATAGGTTTCGAACGGCCGGCGGCGCAGGATGTCGCCAAAGTCCGCATTGGTCGAGCGGTGCGGACCGTACGAGGGCACAATGGTGCGCCGCTCCGGATCGAAGCCCTTCGCCGAGCCCCAATAGAGATACGAGCCGATGCCGTGTTCGCCGCTTTTGGGCTGCAGGCCAGTGAGACTGCTCGGACCGGTGTGGTTGATGACGGCGATATCGGTAAACCCGTCGCCATCGAAATCGGCAATGGCGTTGGCGCCCGAGGAAAGAGCCGGCAGCGTCCAGCGGGTGGCCAGCCCATACTCGCCTTTCTCATTCGGCGAATAAACGAACAGGTCCCCGATCCGCGAGGTTTCGCTGTGATAGTTGCTATACACCACATCGAGGGTCCCACGACCGCGGGTATCGGCGACTGAAACCCAGTGACCTCCCATGGTCGGGAGTGGCGTGCGATCGGCATAGCTGAATTTCCCGCGGCGGTTCCAATAGATCGCGGACTCAATGTTGTTGGTCCGCGCTTTCATGTCGCGGTAATGCGTCACGACGACTTCCGGGAATCCGTCGTTGTTCAAATCAGCGACGGTCAGGCGTTGGATCTGAAAAGGCAGGACGATCCGCTGGGCCTTGGTAAAATCAGGAGAACTGTCAGCCGTGATCGGACAATACAACCAGCCGCCGCGCCCCCCGAGGACCATGTCGAGCCGGCCGTCCCCATCGATATCGGCGACCTCGGTGGCGAGAATGGAAAGGCCCGGTTTGAAATACTGCGGTTCCGCGAAGCCATTTTCCCCACCGCGCAGAATCGCAAGGCTTTCACCCTCCCCGTCCAGCAGCCCGACGATGAGGTCGAGCCGGCCGTCGTGGTTGAGGTCCGCCAGGGTTGTGCTGAACCCGCGCCGCGCCACCTTGAGCTTCCAGCGCAGGACCTGCGCGAGGCTGCGATCCGGGTTGAACCGGGCGACGGCCACGCCGTCATCCTCGGTGTACGCGACGGCGGCGCGGCCTTCGTCAAAGATATCGCCGCTGCTCGAGCTGAATCCGGTGCTCAGCGGCACCTTTGTCAGGTTCGCGCCGTTGTAACCGCGCTGGGCATTGCCCCAGAAGATAAAGGAGTCGATCGGCCCGCCGCTGTGGGACCGGCCGCTGCTGCGATTCGCGATGAAAAGATCGGGCACGCGGTCGCGGTTGAGGTCGCCGATGGCCAGTCCAACGGCTTGGAAACCCGTGAGCTCCTCGCGGTGCGCGGGGGCGAAACCATCCTTGGCGCCCCAATAAATGTAACTCGGCACATCGTAGCTGTTGTCGTCGGCCTGGGTGTTCGCGAAGGCGAGATCGACGAAGCCGTCGCCGTTGATATCGCCGGCGCGCACGTTGGAAGCGCCGAGCACCGGCAGCGTGGTGCGGCGTGACGCGGAAAAACCATCCGGGGCGTTCCAGTAGACATACGCATCCGTGCGGTACTCTTTGTGTCCACCCGTGTAACCGCTCACCGCGAGGTCTGCCCGGCCATCGCCGTTGAGATCGGTGGCCGCCACCGAGAGCGGCTTGTTCGCCGGCAACAGGACCTTGGACCAGCTTTCGAAATTCGCGCCGCGGTTGAGGAAAATTTCCAGGTTGGCTCCGCCGGCTGCCACCGCGAGATCGAGCTTCCCATCGCCGTCGAGATCCGCCACTGCCACTTCACCGGCCATCGCATGGAGCAATCCCCGGCCGGTCACCGAAAACTCGCGGACGCGCTCGGCGGAATAGCCGTCCGCCCCGCCAAAGAAAACGCGCACGGACGGCCAGTCACCCGCCTGCAGGAAGATCAGGTCCTTGCACCCATCGCCATCGAGGTCGGCAATTTTGACGTCCACCGCATACCGCGTCGGCAGATTGGTCGTGCGCCCCGGCCAGAAACCGTCGTCCTTCTGCCAGTAAATCTGCGATTGGGCGGTCGCGCCGGAGACCACCGGCTGGGCCGCGCGCGCCACCGGGCCCGCGGAGGCGGCCACGACGTCGTCTTCCGTGCCGACATTGGCGACAACGAGGTCGGGGCGGCCATTGCCGTCCAGATCACCCACCGCGATGCCCATCGCCGTTTCGCTCGCGAAATCGGAGCGGCGCGTGACGCTGTAGCCCTGCTCGTCGCCCCAGTAAACGTACACTGGATAGTGATCGAGGGTGGAGCCGTGGAAAAAGTTGGCGAAAATGATCTCGGGACGGCCATCGCCGTTGAGGTCGACGATCAGACTGCGGCCCGCGCCCATCGACGGCAGGAAATCCACCCGCCCCTGCGCCTTGCGGAGCGACACGATCCGCTCGAACATCCCCGGTTCGTCGGACACCGTCGGCAGCAGCGAGCGAAAGCCGTCCACCGGATGCTGGTAATAGATCAGGCTGTCCGGATTTTCATAGGCACTGTGGTCATTGTTGATCAACAGCTCGGGATAACCATCGCGATCGAGGTCCAGCCAGTTGATGAGCTTCAACTCACCCCGCTTGGAGACAAAAAGATTCTGACCGGCATTGCCGAGTTCTCCACGCGAAAGCTGGGCAAACCCCTCGTGGCGGAAAACCACCGGTGTGGCAGCGGGAGCCGCCGACCAGAGCGGTGCCGTTAAGCCGGCGGACCAAAGCACAGCGTGCACGGTCCGGCGCAGGCAGGAAAAAAAGGAAGCATGGAGGGGGACTGAAGGAATCATATTACACCTGAGGGTTTGGGTAGGGGCTGGCTCGTCATCCGTGACTTTCCTGACTTACAACGCTGGTGAATTCAGGGGCGCAATCGCGGAACAGGGAAGTCTCACGGAGGGGGGGAGCAGCTTGAGGGGCCAGATGGCGAACATTCACTCCGAGATAGACCGCACAAGGCAAAATACAAGCTGTGATCGCCAATCTGGTACGGCACTCTGTGTTTTGTTACATCCACTCCTGAAAGACATCAGCCCACTTCACATAAATTTCCCCCATCCTTCGTTTTCCATTCCTGAGTGCAGGAATTCCATGTAACCATCAGTTCTCCACTTTTCTCCCGATGCTTTCCCCCGCCCTCTTCGACAATCTCATCCGCTGGCGCCGCGATTTTCACCAGTATCCCGAACTCGGATTCTGCGAGTTTCGCACCGCCGCCCAGGTGGCAACCACGTTGCAGACCTTCGATTGGAAAGTCGCCGCCGGCTCCGAAGTGATGCGCGCCGAGGCCCGCATGGAAGTGCCGCCGTTGACCGAGATCGCCGCAGCGCGGGACGAGGCCTTGCGCGACGGCGCTGATCCGACGTGGGTCGCACGCTTTGGCGACGGCCTCACGGGGGTCGTGGGCACATTCGACACTGGCCGGCCCGGTCCCACGGTCGCCTTCCGAGTCGACATGGATGCCCTGCCGGTGCGCGAAAGCACCGACGCCACGCACGGGCCCGCGCGCGAGGCCTTCGTCTCAAGGCGCCCCGGCCGGATGCACGCCTGCGGCCACGACGGCCACACCGCCATCGGCCTGGGACTCGCCAGCATTTTGCCAGCACTGGCTAAAAATTGGCGGGGCAAAATCAAACTGATCTTCCAACCCGCGGAAGAAGGCTGTCGCGGCGCCAGGTCAATGGTCGCGGCCGGGATTCTCGACGATGTCGACCACTACTTTGCCACCCACCTCGGAATCTCCCTGACCGAAACCGGGGCGGTTTCCTGCGGGACCGACCACATCCTGGCGACCGCGAAGCTCGACGCCGCTTTTCGCGGAGTCGCCGCACATGCCGGGGTTGATCCCCACATCGGCCGCAACGCCCTTCTCGCTGCCGCGACCGCCACGGTGCAACTCCATGCCATCGCGCGGCACGGCGCGGGCGCTTCACGCATCAACGTCGGCTTTCTGGAAGGAGGATCGGGGCGCAATGTCATCCCCGACCGCGCCCTCCTGAAACTCGAAGTCCGCGGAGAAACCACTGGCATTTGCGCCTGGATGGCCGCCGAGGCCGAACGCGTGCTCCGCGCCGCCGCCACCATGTACGGCGTCGAGGTCACCATCGAAAACATGGGCGAAGCGGGCAGCGCCCCCTGCGACCCCAGCGCCCGGGCAATCGTCCGCCGCGCAGCCGAAAAAACCGGCGCGGTACGCATCCTGGAATTCTCCCCGCTCGGCGGCAGCGAAGATGCCACCCTCATGATGGAAGCCGTCCAAGCCCGCGGTGGCTCCGCCACCTATCTCCTGGTCGGCACGCCTCTCCCCGCCGGCCACCACCATCCGCGCTTCGACATCGACGAAGCCTCCCTGGCCAAGGCGGTGGCGCTCCACGCCGCCATCGCCGCCGAGCTTCTCGGGTAAGGGCTCTCCAAACAGAACCGACTCGCTCGCCTAAGGTTTGCCTCCCACTTCCGGCACCACCATCGCGGTGCCGATGTCGACCTTGCCCTCATGCGCAACCGGAACCTTCACCCGATGGGGCGGCATGGTGTGCTTTCCGAAAAATGGCGCTCCGGTGGTAATCAAGGCAGGAATCACTTGCGCGATGGTTTCGATCCGCGATTACGGCACGCTCATTCTCGCCTGCCAATACATCCTCCGGTCCTTGCCGTTGGAATCGATGCAGGCCCGGAAATCGTAAGTCGTGACGATGATGAAATAGCGATCGTCCGTGGAGTCGTCCTTGGCCGAGGCCATTTGCTGCGTCATGATTCCCACCCGGCCGACGGGATCGACCAGGTTGGCGCTCAGCCCGCTGACCAGCGCCATCCTTTTTTCGGAGCGAGAAAAGGGGTCGGGTTTAAACAATTGCGATCAGCCCTTCGCGTAGAATTTCACCTTCTCCTCATCAACGACGACGCCCAGGCCGGGCTTGGTTGGGACGGTTATCTGGCCGTCGCGGATGTCGAGCGGCTCGGCGAGGAAGCCTTCGCGGAAGGGGCTTTCCACACAGTCGACTTCGACCATCGGCACCTCGGTGCCGCGTGCCCAGGTGGCATCGGGGAGCAGCGAGACCAGATGCGCCGAGGCGGCAATGACAAGGCCGCCGGCCCAGCAGTGCGGCATGCATTGAATGCCCCAGAGACGCGCGAACTCGGCGACGAACAGGCACTCGGTGATGCCGCCGGCAATGCAGACATCGGGTTGGACGATGGCCATTGCCCGCCGGGAGACAGCCTCTTTGAACTGCGCACGTGAGGTGAGCCCTTCGCAGGCGGCGATGGGAATATCGAGTTTCGCCGTCAGCACTTCGTAACCGGCGTAGCCGGGCGTGCTCTGTGGCAGGGGTTCCTCGAACCAATAAAACTCCTGCTCTTCCAGCGCGCGGCCCATTTTCATCGCGGAGCCGAGCGTGTACGCACCGTTGCCATCCGCCATAAGCTTGATGTCGGGTCCGACGGCCTGGCGCACCGCCTTGATCGCCGCAAGGTCGTCTTTGATCGACTGGCCGCCGATCCGCATTTTCAGCGCGCGGAAACCTTTCGCAACCAGGTCGGTCGCTTCCTTCGGATAATACTCCACCGGTTTCTCGCCTTCGATATAGTTCATCGCCGACGCGTAGGCCTGCACGCGCGGACGCAACCGGCCGCCGTGGAGTTCGGCCACCGGCAGGTTCAGCGCCTTGCCGCGCAAGTCGTCGAGCGCGATGTCCACGCCTCCGACTGCCATGGCGTTGCCGAAGTTCTGACCCCAGAGATCGCGCCAGATCGGCCGGTGCTCGACGGGATTGCGGCCGATGAGGAGCGGAGCGTATTGCTCCTCGATGAAGTTGCGGACGCCAGTAAAGGCCATGGTTTCGCCCCACCCCGAGACGCCTTCGTCGGTCTCGAGTTTGACGAGCAGCGTCGTGCGCATGCGGTAGAGGAAATTCGCCGGGCCGGCGGCGCGCGACATCGGATGCTTCAGCAGGAAGGTTTTGACAGCGGTGATTTTCATGGGTGGAAAATATTAATTAACGTGCGTGCAGACGTTTGATTTTCCGCGGATGGCACGGATGGACGCGGATAGGAAATCATCCGCGGGAAGAAATTTGTCTGAAAATTATTTGGCTGATTAAGCTGGGGTTAAAGCGCTTCGATCAGGCCGGAAAACCGCATTTTGACTCCGTCTTCGCCGCTCACGCCGAAGATCCGCGATCCGGCGGACAGGAAACGGTGGCCCGCGAGACCGGTGGGTAGTTGCCCGAGGGTTCGCACCTCGCCCGTCGGGAGATCATAACGCACAATCCCTTTTTCGAATGAGTTCGTATAACCGCCAAGCAGCACCAGCCCACTCTCGTCTGCCAAACCGGCGGCGGCGCGGTTGGCGACAGGCAGACTGCCCACGAGCTTCCAGGTGTTTGTGGCGGGAGAATAGGCCAGCACTTCGTCGAGATTTTTGACGGCGCCCTTTTCCGGGGCGCACCCGCCCGCCACGAGGATCAGTCCCGACACCACGCCCACCGCGGGATTGAAGCGGGGTGGCCCGGGCATCGGCGCTTTCTCCTCCCAGCGGCCATCCGGCTTCGCGGCCCAGACGGTCGAAGTGGCAGAGGCGAAATCGCTGCCGAGTCCGGTCAAACCACCGAGATGATAAATCGTTCCGTCCAGCACGATGGCCACAGCGGAGCGACGCGGGGCGGGCAGCGCCAGCTGCGGGACTTCGCTCCAGACATTATTGCGGAACGACCACGCCGTGGAGTACGCAGCTCCTTCCGCACCACCGCCGAAAACATAGAGCGTATCGCCAATCACCGCGGACACGGGATCGCCGCACGGCTTGGGCATGGGAGCCTTGGTGCTCCAGCGGTTGGTCTTCAGGTCGAAGGCATTGACCTGGTCGGTCCAGAATTTCTTGTCGTCACGCCAGTAGCTGCCACCGGCCACGACGATCTCGCCGTTGATGAATCCCGCGGCCGAACCTGCACGGGGCAGCGGCAACAGGGCATGATCTTTCCATTGGGTGAAGTTGAGTTTGGGCATAGGAGTGCGATTCGGGGGTTGAGATCAGGTGAGGCCTCCCACCGATCCGTGTTTCTTGACGGAGTTGTTTACCAGC
>CAMAPG010000143.1 GCA_945859965.1 Opitutus sp. GAS368
GAGGGTGACATACAGTCCTTCCTCCTTGAAGAAGCCGCGCGCCTGGGCCTGGTAGAAACCGCCGTGCTCCGGCTCCGCGACCCAATCGAGCTGGACGATGATCTTGAACGGTGCTTTCTCCGCCGCAAAGGCGGAGACGATCCCAGCGAGGAAAAGGGTGACGGAACGAAGTGCTTTCATGGGGAAATTATCTGGAATTCGGTCAGAGATCGGAACGTTCGTACGAATCGTGCCAGCGATGCAAGGCGAGCCAGCTGAGCGACACGACGCCTGCGACGAAAATGAAGCCGAGGGCGCAGGTGATCGCAGCCGTGGCGAACAGCGCGGAGTATTTTGCCTGGCTGCTATAAATGAGAGTCAGGAATCCGAGTCCGCCACCATCGTTGCCGGAGTTTCCCGCGGTGTAGTCGCCGACGAGTGCTCCAATCGGAGCGAGGGTCGCGGCGATGCGCAGGCCGGCAAAAAAATAGGGCAGGGCGGACGGCACCCGCAACAGCCGGAGTTCGCGCCAGCGGCTCGCGCGGTACAGGCGAAAAAGTTCGAGGAGAGTCCGGTCGGTCGAAATGAGGCCCTGCGTGGTGTTCACCACCAGCGGGAAAAAACAGATGAGAAAGGTGATGACCACCACGCTCTTGAGGCCGGCGCCCACCCACAGGACGAGGATCGGCGCGAAGACGATGACCGGCGTCATTTGGAGGATCATCAGGTAGGGATAAAAACTCACCCTCACCAGTGGCGACAGCGACAGTCCCAGGGCCAGGGCGAAACTGACGGCAACGGCCAGACCAAACCCCCACAGCGCGCCCTTCGCGGTGTTAGCGGCGGCCTGCAGGAGTTCGGTGCGGTGCTCGGTGAAAGCGGCCAGGATTTCGTCGGGTCGCGGGAGGAGAAAGCGATTGTCGGCGACGATGGCGAAATGCAGGTAATACCAGAGCAGGAGCGCGAGGACCCCGACCACGACCGGCAGGAGAAACTTGAGAAGACGGCGCGACATGCTGTGGATCAGGCCGCGCGTTCCACGGAGCGGAGGAGCCGGGAAACAGTAGCGACCAGCTCATAGTAAACGGGAGTGAGACGCGTTTCCGCTGTGCGCGGGTAGGGCAAGTCGACCGGCACTTCCGTGTGCAACCGCCCGGGATGGGCCGACATGATCACGATCCGGTTCGAGAGAAAAACCGCCTCGGCGACGGAATGCGTCACGAAAAAAGCGGTCCAGGCCTGCTGCCCGCGCAACGCGAGCAATTCCTCGTTGAGCCGGCCGCGGGTCATTTCGTCGAGCGCACCAAAGGGCTCATCCAGCAGGAGAATTTCGGGGGAGAGGGTCAGGGCGCGGGCGATCGAGACGCGCATTTTCTGTCCGCCGGAAAGTTGTCGCGGATAATAGGAGGCATGCTCGGACATGCCGACGCGGGCGAGCGCCTGCTCCCGGGCGGCAGTCCTTTGCGCTGCGGTGCGACCGGCGAGGCGCTGGGCGAGTTCGACATTTTTTGCTACGGTCAGCCAGGGCAGGAGCGCGGGTTCCTGAAAGACAAAACCAAGTTCGGGGGCGACCGCGCCTGAACCCGGGCCGCCGAGCCGCAATGAACCGGACGTCACGGGACTCAGTCCGGCGATGAGACGCAACAACGTCGATTTCCCGCAACCGCTCGGGCCGATCAGGCTGATGAAATCACCGGTTCGGGCTTCCAGTGAAATCCGATCGAGGACGAGAGGACCCGGGCCGTAACGTTTGGTGACGTCCTTGAATTCCACGAGCGGGGGCGAGTCAGGCATCGGCTTGCAAGCTGAGCCGACCCGGCGGCAGAGGCAAGCATGCCTTATCTCGTTCTCTCTCCAGCAGAGAACGAAGAACGATTACGAGAAAGAGAACGATCCAAGGCATCAGCGGCGCAATCAGGACACTGCCTTCACCCTGCTGTTTCCGGAATGGCACCCCGAGAGGCGAGGAGCTGTTTGGAATTCGTCTCTCCGAGTAGCGAAAGCCGTGAGGCTTTCGTCCGAACCCGAAACGCTCATCCTCCTTCGCCTATCCTTCGGAGGACAGGCGCGTTTCGCTACGATAAGCTAAAGCAACCGGCATTTCCCAAACAGCGCCTAAGGCAATTTCGTGAGCGCGGCGGCGGCCGGGCCATTATCGGGTTCCAGCTTAAGGGCGGAGGCATAGGCCGCCCGGGCCTCCGTGGGTTGGTGGCGGAGTTCGTAGATGTTGCCGATCCGAAGCCAGATTTGGGCATGGCTGGATTGATCGGGTGACGGGGTGAGCGTCAGGCATTTTTGCAGGCAAGCGAGACCGCGATCGAGATTCTGACCGCAGAGCGTGGTGGTGCGCCCATACTGGTAGAGGGCTGCGTAGTTGTCCGGCTTTTGCTCCAGCACGTCATCGCACAGGGCAAAGGCGCCCTCAAAATCCTTCGCGCGCACTTTCATCAGCACGCGCAACACCGCGCCGCGGTCGGGATCCCGCCGGCTGATCTCCTCGAGTTGCGCCTTCGCTTTGGCCCGGCTGCCCAGCGGCCAGGGGGCCTCGTCGTAAAATCGCCTGAGTCCTTCGCGAGCCTCGAGATTGCCGGGATTCAGCTGGATCGCTTTTTCCATCGCATCCCTTCCGGCGATGGCGGCGGAAAGCGAACGCGTTTGGTTCGAGAATTGGAGAGAGGTTCCGCCGTAATCCGCCAGATAGGTGGAATTCCCGGGCTCCAGCTCAACCGCGCGCTTCAGCCATTTGACCGCTGCGGTGAGCGAACCGGATTCGCTGCGGTGCCGAAAAGTCATTCCCAAATAATAACACGCCGCGGCGTTGGCGGGTTCGGCCGCCACGATGCTTTCGAGCGCGGTCCGGGCGTGGGGATACCGCTTCGCGCGATAGAGCGCGATTGCGTCGTCGGTGGGCGTCCCTGCACTGAGGATTCCCGCGAGAACGGTCAGCAAGAGCAAGGAGCAGACGCAGCGCATGCCGCACTGTACGCGACCGCGGACGGAAGTTTCAAGCGGCGGGCGGGATGAGTGATCGGCAGTAGGGCGGGTCTTTGACCCGCTCTCCGGAAGGGCAGGTCAAAGACCTGCCCTACAGCGGCGGACTGAATCCATCACTCGTACCGCAGTGCGTCGATGGGATCGAGCTGGGCGGCTTTGCGCGCTGGATAAAATCCGAAGAACATCCCGACGGCCGCGCTGAAAACGAAGGCGACGATGACAGCGGTGCTGGAAACCAGGACAGGCCAACCATTGAGGCTCGAGATCAGTTGGGATGAACCGACGCCGAGCAGGATGCCGAGGATGCCGCCGAGCGAACTGAGGATGATCGATTCGATCAGGAATTGGAGCAGCACATCGCTGCCATGCGCGCCGACCGCGAGCCGGATGCCGATTTCGCGGGTCCGTTCGGTCACGGAGACCAGCATGATGTTCATGATGCCGATACCGCCAACAATGAGGGAGACGCCGGCAATTGCACCGAGGAGCAGTGTCATGGTCTTGGTCGTGGCGGTGGCGGCCTGGGCAAGCTCCACCTGGTTGCGCACGGTAAAATCAGGTTCCTTTCCCTTGCGGCGCTGGGTCAGTAGGTCGGTGATCTCTTGCTGGACCTTTTCAATCACCTCGGGGGTCGCCGCCTGGACCAGGATCGAGCTGACGTTGGTCCGGCGGGACAGCCGCTTCATGTGACTCGTATAAGGAACGAGGACAACGTCGTCCTGATCCTGGCCGAAGAGATTGAAGCCCTTGGGCGCGAGCACGCCGACGATCTTGAAAGGAATATTCCGGATGCGGAGGGTCTGGCCGATGGGATCCTCGTTGGGGAAAAGCTGGTCGACGATGGTTTTGCCGATGACGGCGACCTTGCCCACGCTGCGGACATCCTGCTCGGTGAACATGGATCCGCTGGCCATCCCCCAGCTGCGGATGGTCGGATAATCGGGGGACTCGCCGTTGACCTGGGTATTCCAGTTGAGTCCATTGGCGAGAATCTGGTTGCGATCGCGAACCTCAGGACTGACCGCGATGGCGCCGGGCACGCTGCTCGCGATGGCCTCAGCATCTTCGACAGTGAGAGTCGGGGCACTGCCCCAGCCTCCGCGCATGCCGCCGCCGGTGAAGCTGCCGGAGAAAATCGAGATCACGTTCTGGCCGAGGCTCGCGACCTGGGCTTCGACCTGGGCCTTGGCCCCGTTGCCAATGCTCACCATCGCGATGACGGCGCCGACGCCGATGATGATGCCGAGTGCGGTCAGCATCGAGCGCAGCTTGTTGCGGCGCAGGGCGCGCAAGGCGATGATGATCGTGGAAGTGAAGCGCATGGTGCTGAAAATGGGGAAACTAATCCGTGAGCTTGGCGTTCGATTCGGCGGTGAGCAGCTTCTGCATTTCGACGTCCGCCATGTTGCGATTTTCAACCTGGATGTCGCTGACGACCCGGCCATCTCGCATGATGAGGTTGCGTTTGCAGTAATGGGCGATGTCCAGCTCGTGGGTGACCATCACGATGGTGATGCCTTCCTCGTTTAACTTCTGGAAAACCCCCATGATTTCGACGGAGGTTTTGCTGTCGAGATTGCCCGTGGGTTCGTCGGCCAGGAGCACCTGCGGCTGGTTTACCAAGGCCCGAGCGATCGCGACGCGCTGTTGCTGTCCGCCGGAAAGCTGGCTCGGGAAATGGTCGGCACGCTGGGAAAGGCCGACGATGTCGAGGCAGTGCAAGGCGCGTTCGCGGATCTCGCCAGGCGAACCGTGCCCGGTGCCGTAGAGCATGGGCAGCTCCACGTTTTCCAATGCAGTCGTCCGGGCGAGCAGGTTGAAACCTTGGAACACAAAACCGAGCTTTTCGTTGCGCAGATCAGCCAGTTCATTCCGGCCGAGCTTGGCGACATCGATGCCGTCGAGCAGGTAGGTGCCGCGGGTCGGCCGGTCGAGGCAGCCCAGCGTATTCATGAGCGTCGATTTGCCAGACCCGGAAGCTCCCATTACGGCCATGAACTCGCCCTTGTGCAGGTTGAGCGTCACTCCGCGCACGGCATGCACCTTCACCTCGCCGGAGTCATAGGTTTTGTGAATGTCCTGAAGCTGGACGACGGGGGCCATGGGAAGCGAAAAAAGGATGATGAAGCCGTGCGACTGAGGTTAGCGACGCCCACCGCCGCCGCCGAAGCCGCGATTGCCGGTGAACGGATTGTTGGCAGCGGCTCCGCCGGATGCGGCCGTGAGCATCGTGACGCTGGTAATGATCACATCGCCTTCCTTCAGGCCATCGATCACTTCGGTGGCGATGCCGTCCGAAATGCCGAGCTTGGCCGTGACGGGTTCAGGACGAAACGTTTTGGGATCGGTTCCGACCAGCTTGTAGACGGTCCGGCTGACGGGGGCGTTGCTGTTGCCCGCGCGCTCGCCACCGCGGCCGCCAAAACGGATGAAGTCGAGATCGAGACCCCGTTCCTTCGCGATCTTTTGGGCCTGGGCGATGATTTCAGGCGTGGGCGGGCCGCTGCCGCGGGAAAAGCCCGCTTCGGTCAGAATGCCAAACAGGGCGCGCCGGCGTTCGTCGTCGGTCATGGCTTTCGGGGCGGGAGTTGCGGGCGCGGCGGGAGCGCCGGTTTTTGTTTCCGATTTCTCCGCGACTTTTGCCGGCGCCGGTGGCAGGAGTCCGTCGGGCAGCCGCACGCGCAACGCATTGTTGGCGATCTTCAGGGTGTTGTTGCGCTGGGCGATGACGATCGAGACGTTCGCAGTCATGCCGGGCTTCAGCTTCAGGTCGGCATTGTTGACGTCGATGATGGTTTCATACGTGACGACGTTGCTCTGGATTTTCGGGGCATTGCGAATCTGCGAGATCCGGCCCCGGAACTGGCGGGAAGGGTAGGCGTCGACTGTGAAATTGACGGGCTGGGCATTTTCGACGTTGCCAATGTCGGCCTCGGCGACGGCCGCACTGATCTGCATTTTCGAAAGATCGTTGGCGATCGTGAAGAGGGTCGGCGCATTGAGGCTGGCGGCGACGGTCTTGCCGACATCCGTCTGGCGATCGATCACGATGCCATCGATCGGGGAATAAATGGTGCAGCGGTTAAGGTCGACCTGGGCGGTTTCGACCGCTGCCTGCTGGATCTGCATCTGGGCCTCGGATTGCTTCAACTGAACCTCAGCCTGGTCGAGTTCCTGTTGGGAAACGAGGTTCTGCGCGCGCAAGGCGCGGGTGCGCTCGGTGTTCAGTTTAACCAGGGAATAATTAGCCTTGGTGTTGGAGAACTGGGCGTTGGCCGAGGCGACACGCGATTCATAGGTGGC
This sequence comes from Opitutus sp. GAS368, assembly GCA_945859965.1. Lineage (GTDB taxonomy): Bacteria > Verrucomicrobiota > Verrucomicrobiia > Opitutales > Opitutaceae > CAMAPG01. The sequence goes on from CAMAPG010000143.1 coordinate 6,277, forward strand.
AGGATCGATTTCGGCGAGGATCTGGCCGATTTTGACCGGGGAGTTGAAATCGACGGAGATTTTCTTGATCAGACCCGAAATCTGACTGCTGACATCGACGCTGGTCACGGCTTGGAGTGCTCCTGTTGCGGTCACGACTTGGGTGACGTCTCCCTTGGTGACGGTGACGGTGGAGTACTCCGGATCCTTGTCCGCGCTCTTGTGCCAGTAGTACCAGCCGCCTGCCGCCGCAGCAGCTAGGGCGATGACAATAAACCATCCGAGGGGAAAACGCGATTTGGCCATAGGAGAAAGGGAAGGGGAGAGTTGGACTGGGCTGCAGGACCAAGACGATCGGCTCGGGCGAAGACTGGGTGCGGCTCAGGCTGGCAAGACGACGTGGCGGCGAAAAAGTGACGCAAAAAATTGGAATCTCACAGCTGGCAGACAGTTCGGAACGTCACCGGATGTGCCCGGCCAACCGGGGGACAAGCAAGGACTACCGCACCTTGAACGCAGCCTTCAAGGCGGTCGCGACATTGGGGGGGACGAAATGAGAGACGTCGCCGCCATATTTGGCGACCTGCTTGACGAGCGAGGAGCTGGTATAGCTGAACTGCTCGTTGGGCATGACGAAGATCGTTTCGATCGCCGGCTGCAGATGGCGGTTCATCAGCGCCATGTTGAACTCGAACTCAAAGTCGGACAAGGCGCGCAATCCGCGAATGATCGCGTCGGCCTTCTGCGCCAGGGCGAAATCCACCAGCAAGCCGCCAAAGGTGGTGATGGTGACATTGGGCAGCTTCACGGAGTTCTGGAGCAGGTCGAGCCGCTGGGCCGCGCTGAACAGGGGATCCTTGCCCGGATTGTCGGCGATGGCGACGGTGACGCGATCGAAGAGCTTGGCGGCGCGGGCCAGGACATCGAGATGTCCGTAAGTGATGGGATCGAACGTACCGGGATAGATACAGTGGCGCATGGAACGGGGGGACCGGCAGACAAACCACAACCGATGCGAATGGCGAATCACTTTTTCGCAGGCTGGCGAAAGCGCCATCGAACGCCGCTACAAATGATCATTGCTGCGTCGGCGCGAAAGGTCCGCCTCGCCCCGGGGACGGATTGTTCCGGACCTGTGAATAATCCGTCCGACGTGCTCCGCTATTGCATTCACGCAGGCGACCGATGATCTCTCGCGTGCGCACTTCATGAACCTGCCGAATACGCTCACCCTCTGCCGCATTCCGCTCATGTTTGTGATCGTGGCGCTGATGTTCCAGTCCTGGCTGGGCGCTGCCTCGCTGGCATTCTGGCTGTTCATCGCCGGCGCGATCAGCGACTGGCTGGACGGTTATATCGCCCGCAAGCGCGGGATCGTTTCTGTCTTCGGCAAACTGATGGATGCGCTGACCGACAAGATCATGGTGCTCGGCATCATGGTTGCGATGGTCGACCGCGATCAGCACGGGCTGCCGCTGGCGTTTGTCTTGATCACGCTCTGCCGTGA
>CAMAPG010000144.1 GCA_945859965.1 Opitutus sp. GAS368
CACGCCGACCACTTTATCCTTCATCGGGAAATTGGCCCACACCCCAACGCCAAGGTTACCATAAGCCACTTCCACTACAGGCTGGAACGAAGGACCCCCTAGCCGCTGGCCGCGGAACATATATTGCGAAACGATCGCCGGGGTAACGGCTACCGATACCGAGGGAACGGTTGGAGCAGGCGCTGGGGTCGCCGTTTGAGCATGAGTCACCGTCAAGGCAGTGATAGCGCCTACGAAGAGCGCGATGGATTTCTTATTCATAGTTTAGTGTGGTCAGCCGAGCGACTAGCACAGCCGAAGCCCGTTTAGCAGATGCCTTGCCAAGTAAGCCGATTTCGTCCGACCGCTTCCCCGGGGACAAAAAAAGACCGCCGGTGCTTTCGCACCGGCGGTCGGTAAATAACCAGAGGGTCCAGTCGGACCGGATCAGCGCTTCGAGAACTGGAAACGCTTGCGGGCACCCGGTTGGCCGGCCTTTTTGCGCTCTTTCTCGCGCGGGTCGCGCTTGATGTGGCCGGCCTTCTTGAGGGCGGGACGCAGCTCCATGTTCATCTTCTGCAAGGCGCGGGCAATGCCATGAGCCACGGCCCCGGCCTGACCGGCAACGCCGCCACCGGCGACATTGGCAGAAACATCGATCTTCTCCCGCATATCAACGGTGAGGAGAGGCGCGTAGGCCTGCTTGGCAAAGTTCTCGTGGGAAAAATAGCTTTCGAAATCCCGGCCGTTGACCGTGAGTTTGCCACTGCCCTCGCTAATGCGGATGCGGGCGGTGGCGGTTTTGCGGCGGCCGGTGCCGAGGAAAATGGTGGCAGTGGTGCTCATGGACAGTAAGCCGATCAGGCGGAAATCTTGACAGGGTTCTGGGCTTCGAGGCCGTGCTTCGAACCGGCGAACACCCGCAGCTTAGTCAGCATCTGACGGGCGATCCGATTCTTCGGCAGCATGCCCTTGACCGCGTGCTCGATGATGAAGACCGGATTCCGTTCCCGCATGAGGGACAGTTTGCGATAGCTCTCGCCACCGACGAAGCCGGAGAAAAACATGTACTCGTTCTTTTCTTCCTTCTTGCCGGTCAGCACGACCTTCTCGGCGTTGATGATCACCAGGTAATCACCGGTGTCGACGGACGGGGTGTAAGACGCCTTGTTGCGGCCACGAATGATATTGGCAGCTTTCACTGCGAGACGGCCAAGCACCAGCCCCTCGGCATCGATCAGATACCATTTGGGCTGCACCGTCTCCTTTTTGGCGAGGAAGGTTTTCATGGGAAAAGAGGCCAACAGCTAGGGTTTCGTGAGAGCGTGTCAACCGCTTTGTTAAAAACTAATCCGCCCCCGGTGGCAGGCCCGGGGGCGAAAGCGAAAGCAGTCTCGTCCAAGCTCAGAAGCCCAGGCTCAAGCCAGCCGTAAACCAGACGTAATCGCCATCTTGCGCCAGCCGGCCGGGAACAACACCCAAATTGCGGTTATCCGCGTAATGCACCCCCACCGTCAAGGTGGCGTTCCCCTTGATTCGGTAAGGCACGCTCAGGTCGATTCCATAGTAGCTATAACTGTCGCGAATCGCCGGGCCGGCGGCATTGGGAGCGGCATTGCGGGCATCGACCGCGCCGGCAAACAGGCTCGTATCGATCGATAGGCCCAAGCGCTCCAAAGGCAGGCTGTAGCCCAAGGCTCCCTGAAGCGTGTCGGACTCAATCCGGAAATCATGATAGTAATAAACACTGGGCGAAAGCCCGGCCGGGGTCGAATACGTGGCCCCCACCCCCGCCTCGTACGAATTCCTGGTCTCGCCCCGGCTGGCTCCGGCTTCGGGATACCAGTAATAATTAACGAGGGCCTCAAGTGAGAGCGCCTTGTTCACGCGATGTTTGTAACCGGCGTAGAGATCGATCTCGTCATTCTCATGCCGGACCACCGGCCGGTTTGTCCACAGGCCGGCGTGAAAATCACCCGTTGCAACTTCGACTGACGGTTGAAACGAACTGCCGGCGTTCTTGATGCCCCGGAAAATATATTTTGTAGTGTAGGTAAAATCGGTTGTCACCGAGTAACCGGATCTGGACTGGGCCTGTAAACCCGCTGCGGCCATCAACGCAGCCAAACCGAGGATGATTTTTTTCATGATGGGAGGGAGGAGATGCATAAGGCTAAAGTGAAAAAATCGGCTTCTCGTTGACCTGAGAAACATCATCGCGTTCCGCCCGTCAATTCTCACGCTAACGCCATGCGAAACCTCGCACTCTCTGCCGGAATTTTTGGCCTGACAGGCGTAGTGCTCGGCGCGTTTGGGGCGCATGCGCTTAGAGCCTTACTCTTGGAAAACGGCACGCAAGGCACCTGGGCGACTGCCGTCCTTTATCAGCTGGTCCATGCTGTCGCCCTGTTGGCGCTCGCAAGCTGGCGCGGCCGGGAGGGGCCGGAGTCAGCGGGGCGGGACTGGCTGGGACGCGCGGGCCTTTGCTGGTCGATCGGCATTCCCCTTTTCTCCGGATCACTTTATCTGCTGGCCGTGGGCGGCCCGCGGCTGCTTGGCCCCATCACCCCGCTCGGAGGAGTCGCCTTCATTGCCGGCTGGGGTTGCCTGATCATCCACGCCCTCGCGGCACGGCCGGATTCGGAAAAACCGTGATGCAGGTGCCGGAGGAATTGCAGGCGATTCTCGCCGCGTTGCGCGATGTCGGCCGCCCGCGGCTGGTGGGGGGTTGCGTGCGCGACTGGCTCCTCGGCAGTCCGACGAAAGATTTCGACATCGAAGTGGGCGGTGTCGATTTCGAAACCCTGCACCGCACGCTGGCTCCTTTCGGCGCCTCCGATGTCGTCGGCCGCAGTTTCGGGGTGATCAAGCTGCACCGCCCGGACGCGGAATACGATTTCAGCCTTCCCCGCCGCGAATCGAAAATCGGGGCCGGGCATCGCGGTTTTGCGATCGATCCCGACCCCACCCTGAGCGATGCCGAAGCGGCGGCCCGGCGGGATTTCACGATCAATGCGATGGCTTACGATCCGTTCGCGCAAATCCTGATCGATCCCCTGCGGGGCGAGGCCGATTTGCGCGCGCGGGTGCTCCGGCACGCGGGTCCGGCCTTCACCGACGATCCGCTACGGGTGCTGCGCGCTTTCCAGTTCGCGGCGCGGTTCGATCTCACGCTCGCCCCTGAAACCGCCGCGCTCTGCCGGAGCATCACCGCGACCTTCGCCGAATTGCCGGTGGAGCGCATTTGGGGGGAATGGGAAAAATGGGCGGCCCGCGCGATCAAACCGGCGCGCGGCCTCGCCGTGCTCGAGGAAACGGACTGGCTGCGGCACTTCCCGGAAATTGCCGCCTTGCGCGGAATCTTACAGGAGCCAGAATGGCACCCGGAAGGCGATGTCTTCACCCATACGCAACATTGCGTCGATGCGCTCGCCTCGCTCGACGCCTGGAAATCCCGGGACCGGGCCCACCGCACCATGCTGATGCTTGCCGTGCTCGCCCACGATTTTGGCAAGTCCGCCACCACGGCCTACGCCGAACGCCGCGGAGCGATGCGCTGGATCAGTCCCGGCCATGAAGCCGCGGGGGCTCCGCTGGCCGAAACGTTCCTCCGCCGGATCGGCGCACCGTTGGAAATAAATTCACCGGTCCGCGCACTCGTCATTTCGCATCTGGCGCATCATCACGGCCAACAGGGGGAATTTACCGACACCCAGGTGCGGCGTCTCGCCCGGAAACTCGACCCTGCAACCGTCGACGATCTGGCCCTGGTGATGACCGCGGATTCGCTCGGTCGCCCTCCCCTGCAGTCGCCCGAGGTTTTGGCGCTCATCGAACAACTGCGCGTCAAGGCCCGCGCCCTGGCTTTGCAAAATACCGCGCCGAAACCCCTGGTGATGGGACGCCATCTGTTGGCTCTGGGGCTCAAGCCCGGACCCGATTTCAAACGCATCCTGGCCGCCGCTTTCGAAGCCCAACTCGACGGCGCTTTTCACCAGGAGGCCGCGGCCAGGGAGTGGCTGCAGCGGAATCTTCCTGTTCTCTGAAATCCGGCGGGCGGGGCTGGCAAGATTTGCAGGGCGAGCCTTAACAGCGCGGCACTACCCCCGTAATGCCGTTCGCCCTGCAAATCATGTCAACCCCTCCACTAATATAAAACCGGATCAAAAATTACCCTCTGCTATGTCTGCCCGAACTACACCGCAGTAACGCCGAGGAGTTCAACTCACAAAATGCATAACTGACGGTAAAATCGTTAAAATTAACGCGAAGCTAAAATCAAAATTCCAATCCTGCTTACCTGGCACGTAACGTCTAAAGACGAACCAATCTTTCAAAATACTGATCATTTTTTCATTTTTCTGAAAAAAGACGCATTTTACATATAAAGCCCTATTTTGATGCAAGATTTGGGCCAGTAGTCTCGTTCCGTTATTTGTTATGCATTCTACCTCACCCACCCAACCCCGATCCCTGCTCACGCGCGCCACCTTGCTTTTTCGGCTGCGAGACTGGCAGGACTCCGCCAGTTGGGAGGAATTTTACCGGCTTTATAATAAATTGATTTATGGCCTGGCCCGGCGCTCCGGTCTGGCCCACGGCGAGGCGGAGGAAGTCACCCAAGATGTTTTCAAGCGGGTGGCTGAAACCATCACCGGATTTGAATCCAGTCCGAACCGGGGATCCTTTCGCGGGTGGCTGATGAATCTCACCCGGTGGCGAATTGCGGACAAATTTCGCAGCCGCCCAGTGGAAGGACAACAACCGGACAAAAAATTTCAGGACAATACCACGGATTTGATCGACGCCATGGAACGCCTGCCGGATCCGCGCACCGCTTACGACACCGTGTGGGAGACCGAATGGCGGTCCAACTTGCTCGCCGCTGCGCTGGCCCGCATCGCCCGGCACGTGCCGGCAAAACATTTTCAAGCCTTCGATCTCTATGCCCGTCAGCAATGGCCCGTTCTGCGCGTCGCCCGGGAGCTGGGGGTGAATCCCGCTTCCGTTTATTTGATCAGTCATCGCCTGACCAAACGGCTCAAGGCCGAGGTCGCGCGACTCGAAGCACAACTCGGATGACTAAGGGTAATAATCCCCTGATTTCGAGGGCTTACACTCCCTCTCTCAGGGGGTCTTTGCCAATCGACCGTCCAAAGTGCCTTTGACTCTGTTGGCCGCGTGACGCCGGAAGCGCCCAGCATACCGGAATACCATTTACTCCGCATCATCGGGCGGGGCGGCTACGGTGATGTCTGGCTGGCTCGCGGAATCACCGGCCTCTACCGGGCGGTGAAAATTGTCCGCCGGGACCGCTTCTCGGATGCCGAACCCTATGAACGGGAATTCAAGGGGCTGCGCGAGTTCGCCGCCATTTCCCTGCTCGAACCCCACCAATTGGCCCTCTTGCACGTCGGCCGGAACGATGCCGCCGGCTTTTTTTATTACGTGATGGAATTGGCCGACGACGTCGCTCAAGGCGCGGAGATCGAACCGGAAAATTATATTCCGCATACCCTGAAGGAAAGTCGGGAGCGGCGCGGCCGCCTCCCCACGTCCCAGGTCATTGCACTCGCCGCCCAGCTGGCCCGTGCACTCGTTGGTTTGCACGCCCGGGGCCTGGTGCACCGCGACGTCAAACCGTCCAACGTCGTTTTTGTGGGTGGGACCGCCAAACTGGCCGACATCGGCCTGGTGACCGTGGCCACCGCTGCCGATACCTTTGTCGGGACTGAAGGATTTGTCCCGCCGGAGGGTCCTGGCACGGCCGGAGCCGACGTTTTTAGCTTGGGCAAGCTGCTCTACGAGATCGCCACCGGGCTCGATCGCCACGAATACCCACGTCTCCCGCCCAATCTCGGCAATTTGTCCGATCGCAAGGAGCTGCTTGAGCTCAACGAAATCCTGATTTGTGCCTGCGATCCGCACGCCGATAAACGTTATCCCGACGCCGCGGCGTTCCTGAAGGATGTGATGCTGCTTCAGTCGGGACGGTCCATGCGCCGGTTGCGAGCGGCGGAACGCACCATGACCCGCAGTTTGCGCATCGGCGCGGTTTTCGCCTTTGGGGCGGCCGTCGCCGGCGCCGGCGCCTATGTCGAACGACGACGGGCCGGGCATGAGGACATGGTGCGCCGGCAGATGGAAAGCGAACGCATCGCCACCGCGCACAAATCAGCCTACGCTTCCGGCCTCGCCAAAACCCAACGCGCGCTCGAGATGGGCGATTTGGGCCATGCGCGCCGCCAACTCCACGATTTGATCCCGGCCTCCGGCATGGCCGATCTGCGCGGGTTTGAATGGCATGCTTTGTTCGCCGAGGCGCAGGGACATCCGGCAACCGTTCTGCAGGACAGTGGGCCTTTGGTCGACCGCGTCTGCTTCTCACGCGACGGCCGGCTGATCGCCTTGCACACGGGTGTCGCGGTAACGCTTTGGGGAACGGCCAGCCGGCGCCTGATCCTGACGATTCCCGGAATTCACCGCCTGGTCGATTTCTCGCCCGATGGGAAATGGCTCGTGGGCACGGATCCGGAGTTCGGTCTGCAACGCTGGGCCGTTGCCACCGGCACGATGGATGCGTCCCACCCCGCGGGCCTGAACCGTCCGCTCGCCACCAGTGGAAGCGAGGAGGTGGTCTGTTTCACCGAAAAATCGGCGGCTGAGCCAAGCCTGTTGCGCACCTGGAATTTTGCGCAGCGCGCCGAAACCCGCCGGCTGCCACTACCGCTGGATCACGAAAGCTGGGATTTTTTCTGCGCGACCGTCTCCGCCGATGGGAGACGGTGCGCCCTCGCCTTGATCGGCGGGCGGGCCCATCAAGCCGAATGGAAACTCCTCGTGGGCGCATTGGACACGGGGGAAATTCTCCGCGAGGAAATCACCCCGCATCGTATTTCAGCCCTGGCCTTTTCCGCCGACGGGACCTACCTCGCCTGCGCATTTGGCGATACGATGGACGTCCGCGTGCGCGATTTCACGCAGGGCACGTGGGTTAGGCGCCAGACATTTGGAGGCCGTCAAAGCGAAGCGCTTAGCTTTTCGCCCGACGGCTCGCGGCTCGCCATCGCCGGCCGCGACTCTGTGGTGCGGTTGGTCGACGTTAAAAGCGGCGACCTGAACAATGTCTTTGAAGGACTGGATGGCAGCGTGACCGATCTGGCCTGGTCGGCCGATGGCACCAGCCTCGCCGCCGCGAGCAACAGCGGACAGGTGCGGATCTGGCAGCAGCCGACCAAACTACGCCGGAGGGAACGGACGGGATTCTCGACATCAGTCGAAAGCAATTGGCGGGTTTGTTTTTCGGACGACGCCCGGCAACTCGCCATAACCGGGAACGGACAAACGGTGGAGATCCTGGACAGTTTTTCCCTGGAACAGGTGGGCGAGTTAAAAAATGCGGGGCAACCCCTGGCGTTCACCGATCAGAGCCACGCCCTGATGGCGCTGACCCCAGCGGGAACGATTCAACGGCAAGGCCTCGCCTCTCCCTCCATCGTCGAAGAAATACCTCCCGATCGCTTCGCCAAGGAGATCAAAACCGTCGTGCTCTCTCCCGACGAACGCTGGCTCATCTTGGGCAGCGCAGGCGGACGGGTGCAGATCTGGGACCGACCTGCCCGGAAGCTCATCGCCGAGCAGATCGTGCCAGACTGCGATTTTATTCGATGGGCGGCCTTTGCCGGCAATCGGATGATCACCGACAACGAGCGGATGATGCAGTTGAACGTCTGGGATCTTACCACCGGGAAAATTATCG
>CAMAPG010000145.1 GCA_945859965.1 Opitutus sp. GAS368
AGGTGAGCAGGACCTAAGCATCCAGAACCCCAATCATGCACGCACTCAAAACCCTCCTCTGCCTCGCCTTCCTCACCCCCGTGTTCGGCCAAAACACGCAATGGATCGAAGGATTCAGCCAGGTGAAATCTCATCTCCGGGGCCGGATCCAGACCGGCCGGGACTTTCGGGGCTCGGCTCCCGGTTATTTCACCGCCGCCTGGTGGTCGCCGGAACAGCTCAAAAATAATAGCCTGTCCTGGGAAACCGGAATCGTGCCGGCCAACCAGCAGACAACCTTCGCGTTCATTGCCGCCACCTCGCTCCTGCCGTCGGAATACTCACGCGGGCCCGAGGCCAAGCTGCTGGTCAATGGACGCTACGCCCTGACGTTCACGATCGGCTTCACCCGCGACATGACGTGGAGCGAAGGTGAGTATCAGCTCAAATATCTTTCCAAGCGGGTCGAGTACCCGTTCTTCGGAGCCCACCGCCAATTCGAGCTGAATGGCAACAGCGGCATTTACCAGCTCTCCGTGCCCGCTTCCGCGGTCGAGGCCGGAAAGCCGGCGGTGCTGCAAGTCGAACTTCAGCCTTTTGCCGGCTGGAGTCACGGCTGGTTCGCCATCAAGGCCCGGAAGGACGTGCTGAAGGATTCACTGGAAATCGCCCAAGGAGAGATCGAGGCGCTCCGTCAGGACATGGCGATGGTCAACCAACAGACCCAGATCCTCGCCAGCCAGATTTACCGCGACTTGGTGGACAAACGTAAGTTCGAACACCAGGTGATCTATACCAACGGATTTCGCCACGAGCATCCCGCCGACCTGATCAAGCTCCAGAATGGCGACCTGATGATCATGTTCCGCGAAGGCACCGAGCACATCTCGATCGACGGCGATGTCGTCATGCTGCGCTCCAAAGATGGCGGCAAGACGTGGGGGGACCGCCAGGTCATCGCCGACATTCCCAACCTCGACGAACGCGAAGGCTGCGGCCTCCAGTTGAAAGACGGGACCATCGTCGTCGGCATCTTCTACAACGCCGCCTACCATCCCGACGGCACCTACATGACCGTCGCGGAGCGGAAGAATCATATCGCCACCTCCAAGAAACCGTGGGCCGGCACCTACATGATCACTTCGGAGGACAATGGGCACACGTGGTCCAAGCCCTATCACATCGACACGAGTGACATGCCTTACATCAGTGTGGAAGGCCCCACCTATGCTCCGATCGAGATGCCCGATGGCTCCATCGTGATGGGAATCATCGGCAAGGACAATCATTCGTCCTCACTGATCCGCTCGACGGACAAAGGGAAAACTTGGAAGCACGTTGCCGTCATGGCTTCCGATCCGGACGGCAAACTCGGCGGCTTCATGGAGCCTGGCTTGGTTAGGACCAAGACTGGCCGGCTCGTGACAGCGATGAGGAATCACGCAGCGGATCACGCGATCTGGGTGACGCATTCGGATGATGACGGCAAAACCTGGTCACCGGTCAAAAAAACCGCAATGATTGGCCACCCGGTCGACCTGATTGAACTGGCCGACGGCCGGCTCATGGCCACTTACGGTCTTCGCCGCTATTTTCACCCGACTCCCGGCGGTGTCCGGGCCTGCTTCTGCAGCGACAACGGCGAGACCTGGGACATCCAGACCGAGGTCGCGATCCGAAACGATTTCCCGAACTGGGACGTCGGCTATCCCGAGTCGCTACAGATGCCCGACGGGCGCGTGCTGACGGTGTATTACTACAACCTGTTCAACAAATATTACATCGGCGGCACGACCTGGACGCCGTAACGAATCCCGCAACGAAATCCCGTAGCGGAACGCGTGAGCGTTTCGGAGCGACTCCGCCAGTGGACCGATTCCGAAACGCTCACGCGTTCCGCTACGATTATCGCCAAAGCGCCCCATCTCTGGCCGCTAGATCGGGCTGGCTGAAATCGTCAGTGGCCGTCCGTAGGTGTAACGGCCCTCCTGGCAGGTCCAGTGTCCGAAATCGTACACCACGAAGAGGTGGTTGTCCTTCGGCGTTTCCTCCACCGCCATGTAGTGCGTGGTAAAGATCCCGGAGGTCATGCGCACGACGTGGCTCCAGGTATCGCCCTGGTTGAGGCTGAACGCCATATAGTTCCCGTTCCACGGATGCTTCGGATTGGTCCAGCAGCCGCGCGCGGGAATTCGCACGCCGAAGGCCGCCACCAGAACCCCGCTCCGCAACTCGAGCAGTTCGGGATCGACCACCGCGCCGATAATCTCGTTCGGGTTCTCCACAAGGGGTTTTCCTTTGCGCTTAACATCGCGAAACATCTCGATCCACAAGTCCGTGCGGTAAACGTCGATGTTCGCGTACACTCGCGGGTGAGCCAGACTCCACGAACGTCCTTCGTCGTCCGAAATGGACTCATGGAGGTCCCGCCCCGTCCGCATCTGGCAGATGAGCCGGCCCGCGCGCGGTCCCCGCGTGATCCGCACCAGCACCGGTTCGCTGAACCCCTCGGTGCCGAGGGTTCCAGCGGCCACCGTCGAAATCATGTCCCAATGCCGGCCCCGGTTCGTTGACCGGAGGAACACCACGCGGCTCTTTTTCAGGCCCGGAGTGTAGCCCGAAGGCTCGGTGTCGCCTTCAAACCATCCGAGCATGGTCGTGATCAAGTCGCCATTGGGCAGTTCGAGAATCCGGCGGTGCAGACGCATCGCCGCATGCGGCCGGCCGCGGTCATCGGTGGACGCGGCAAAATTCACTCCGGGCAGAGTGAGCGTGATGTCGACCGGTCCCTGCACCGTGCGCCAGTCGTCCGTCGAATGATACAACAGACCCGCTCCCTTGCCCGGACCATCGCCGGCGGTGACATAGGTTTCCAGCGCGATGATTGTTCCGTCGCGCAACTGGATGATCCCGCCCTCCAGATCGACGCCGTTGTCGCCGGGCTTGAGCGGACTTTCCGCCCACTGCTCCCCTCCGTCGCGGGAAACCACCGTCTTCAGCGCGTAGGGATAAAAGATGCGCTCCTGCGGATGCGGCTTACCGGAAAGTTGCGATTGGACGATCAAGGTGCCGGATGAGGTGCAGAGCATCGACGGCTGCAACCCGTCGGGCATCACCATCCGCTCCGGACCGAATGTGAGTTTCACCCGCGGATCAGAGACCAACGTTTCGGGAAGATTTGTCGGCAGAGTCGGAGATGCGGCCGTGGACGAGCCCGCCGCGGCGGCGAAACCATCGAGTTTCGCCAGCGGCAAGGCCGCGGCCAGCAGCGAGGCATTTTGGAGAAATGTCCGGCGGGTCTGCAGCGGGGTATTTTCAGAGCGAGGCATGGGGACGGAGACCGAAAGCGAGCGTGATCAGGGCTTCATTTGCGATCGGAACGTTTCACTTCGAGTTGAAAGCCCATCGTGTTGCCGTGCATGTTCCACGCGCTGTCATCGTACACCACATAAAGCAGGTCGGGCTTGATCTCGCGGACGGCGATATAATGCGTGGTGGGAGCGCCGGAACGGAACTGGACCACGTGGCTCCAGGTGTCGCCGCCGTCGGTGCTGAAGGCCAGGTAGTTTCCGTTCTGCGGCACGCGCCAGTTGTCATTGTATTTGCGGCCGGGCACTCGCATGCCCACCGCGCACACGAGGGTGCCGTCCTTCATCTCAATCAAGTCAGGGTCAACCGCCGCGCCGATCATCTCGTCACTGGGGTAATAACCGGGCGCCTTTTTGTCGGCGAAGAAATGCTCCCACTTGTCGGTATCATAGAGGTCGATCCCGGGCAGTTTTTCCGGCATCGGCCGGCTCCAGGTCACGCCCTGGTCATCGGAATTCGACCGGTACATATCCCGGCCCGTGCGCATCAGGCAGATCAGGCGACCGGCGTGCTTCCCTTGCGAGACCCGCACGAAGACCGGTTCGCCAAAACCTTCCGTGCCGACGCCGGCATCGACGCCCACGGTCGAGAGATAGGCCCACGTGGCGCCGCCATCCTTCGAGCGCACGACGATCACGCGGCTCTTCAGCATCGTCGGCATGTAGCTCGCGGGAGCGGTGTCACCGTTAAACCGGGTATAGACCAGCAGCAACAGGTCGCCATTGGGCAGCTCGATCAGGGAACGATGCGCGCGGGCGGACGAATGCGCCTTGCCGAAATCATTGGTCGATCCGCTCCACTTCAGCCCGGGCAGGTACAGATCCACCTCGTACGTTTTTTCCGGGACCTCCTCCTTCTCCCAGGGCATCTCCGTGGTCTGGGGGCGCGTTTCGTTGAAGCCCTGCACCGTCTGGAGGTCGTCACGCGACTTCCAAAGCTCCCCCACCCCGTGGTCCGGCTTCACCGGCGACTGCATGATGAACGTGTCGAACATCAGGATCGTGCCATCGGAACGTTCGACCATGCCGCCTTCGATAAAGACGTCGTCGTGATCCTTTTTCCGCGTCCAGGGCGTCCAGGTCTGGCCGGCGTCGCGGGAGATCACCGAATTGATGCGGGTGTGATAGACTTGTTTACCTTTGGTGTTGAAAGGCGGGAGGCTCAGCTGCGCCTGGCAGAAAAGCGTGCCTTTCGACGAGACGAACAGGTAGGGCTGGCGGCCGTCACCAGACATCAGGATCGTCTCCGGGTGCAGGACGAGTTCAAAGCGCGGGTCCGAAACCACCGGCTCGAGCTTGGCCGGGACCGCCACATGCGGGCGGCGGGTTTTCGCCGGCGGCGGCACGGGAACGGAGGCAGTCGAAGGGACCGGAACGGTCGCGGCCAGGGCGGACCCCGCCAGGCCAGTGACGATACACAGAATGCAGGAGGCAAGTTTTGCGGTCATAGAACAAGAAACGGACGGACTGATTTAATCCAGGAACGGGCAGGGGTGCACCTATCCCGCGTGAATTGAGAGCGGGGTGAGAGGGCTCACCCCGCCAGAGTTTAAGCGCCGGAGAGTTGCGCGGGAGTAAGCTCGTTCAGCAATGGCTCACCACGGACAAAACGCTGCGCATTGTTCACAAAAATATCCCACAGCCGCTGCTTGAAATAAGGACTCAAGCTGGAGCCGGAGATGTGCGGCGTGAAAATCACATTGGGAAACGCCCACAGCGGATGTTCGGGCGGCATGGGATATTTGTAGTGCGTGTCGATCGCGGCTCCGGCGATCCACTTTTCGCGCAAGGCCTGCAGCAGGGCTGCTTCTTGGATGATGGCCCCCCGCGCGGGATTGAGAATAAAGGCCCGGGGAGGCAGCGCCTTCAACTCCCGTTCGCCGATCAGACCTTCGGTGGTCTTGGTCAGCGGCATGGCGACGACGAGGAAGTCCAGGTCGCGCAGGAATTCCAGCTCTTCGCCCTTTTTGAAGACCCGATGCGGCAAAACGCCATCCGGATCACCCGTGCCGGGCACGGTGTAAACATTGTGCCGCGGGCCCACGCCGTTGCGGGCGAGCACGTGAACCTTCAGGCCCATCAGTCGCGCCAGCCGGGCCACTTCCCGGCCGATGCCGCCGTAGCCCCAGATGCCAACGGTCAACCCGCGCAGCTCGCGCTGAAAGATCGCGGAACGATCCCAGACTTTTGCTTCCTGGTTGCGGATCATCTGCCGCGTGTCGCGCGCCAGGTTCACCATCATCGCGATCGTCCACTCCCCGATCGGCCCGTCGAAGCAGCCGCTGCAGTTCGTGGCGCGGATTTTTTTCGCCGGCAGATCGAGTCCGAACAGCTGGGTGTAGCCGGTCGAAGCGAGCTGAATCCAGCGCACCGCCTTCATGTCGGCGAAATTCGTGGGCGGATAAGTGCAGAACAGGATCTCCGCGTCGCGGATGCGCGCAGCGTCCAGCGGACGGCTGGTTTCAGCCGGCTTCTCGAGACAATCGATCTCGAACTTGCCGGTTTTCTGCAGGGCGACGAGCGCGCTGGGCTCCACCATGACATCAACAAGGATCTTCATGGTGGACTCAGTTCGTCAGGATCTTGCCGGGGACGCTGTTGAATTCGCCGCTGCCGGGCACGAAGGGATAGCGGCGTTTGATTTCGTCGGTGAGAACAATGCCGAGGCCAGGACGATCCGGCGGGGTCGCATAGCCGTCCTTCATCGTGAAGCCGCCGTCGATCACGTCGGAGTGCAATCCGGCGTAGTTCGGCGCGATCTCGAGGATGCAGGTGTTCGACGCCGCAAAGCCGGCGTGGAGATTTTGCATGAACGAACCGCCGGCGCCCCAGGCGTGGGTCGCCACCTTGCGGCCGCGCACTTCCAGCATCTTGGCGACCGCCATGAACTCGCCGAGTCCACCGGTGAAGGAGGCATCGGGCTGGCCGATGTCGAACGCATCCTGCTCGGTAAACACTTTCCACTCGTAGGTCGCGGTCAGGCACTCGCCCCCGGCGATCGGGGTGGTGGTGGCGCGGCAGAGTTCGGCATAGCCCCACGGATCGGTGTAGTGCAGCGCCTCCTCGAAGAAAAAGAGATTATAGGGCTCGACCGCCTTCGCGACGGCAATGGCTGTTTCCACATTCCACGTCGTGTTGCGATTGTTTCCCATGTGGGCGTCCATCATCAGCCAGGCGTCCGCGCCCGCGTGCTGGCGCATGAATGCGACCTTCGCGCCTTCAAAATCCGCCGCTTCCTTGGGCTCCTTCGGCATATACCAGCCCTCGCCCTGAGTGAAGCTGCCCGCGCCGACTTTCAATCCGCGAAAACCGAGCGAGAAATAATAATCCATTTTCTTCGCCAGTTTTTCCTTCGGATAATTGGCCGGGCCGCCCGTCGCATAACAGGGCAGGCGCTTGTGCTTCGCCCCGCCGAGCAACTCGTGGACGGGTTTGTCCAGCAGCTTGCCCTTCAAGTCCCAGAGGGCGGCTTCGATGCCGTTCAGCACGATCGCGCCCAGGCCCACGCGGCACCAGAAGTTGCCGCAGTGGTACATCCGGCGCCACAGCTCGGGAATGTCGTCCACATTCTGGCCGATGAGAATCGGTTTGAAGAAATCGACGATGGCCGGAACGGTCTCCGGCGCGAAATAGCCGGCGTACGTTTCGCCAATGCCGATCGTTCCTTGGTCGGTGAAGACCTCGATAAAGGCCGCGCTGCGCAGCTTGCGGGCTTCGCGCAGAAACGGATCGTTGGTACAGGGACCCGTCAGGAGGGTCGTTCGAACATCAGTGATTTTCATGGAGATAAATTACGGAAATGGAGATCGAGCCACGGCCAGCTGAGAGTGTAGAAGTCGAGACAGGTGGTGTGGGGAAGGTCGGGATATACCATCAGCCCTTTCAGACCGGGAAGGCGCTCATAGACCGACTGGATGGTCGGCATGGGACAGGTCTTGTCCTTGCCCCCGGCGCTCATCAGCACGGGCACGCGCAACCGGGGCGCGAGTTGCCACGGGTCGAAATAATCGAGGGTGGCCAAGGCCGCCTCGTCGTTGCGCTTCGCTTTATCGAGCAATTTTTTCACGAGCGAATCGGGCGTGGCCGCGGCGAGGCGGAAATTGCAGAGAAACGGCACATGCGCGACCACGGCCTTGATGCGCGAATCGAGCGCTCCCACGGCGAGGGAAATTCCGCCGCCCTGGCTCGTGCCCACCAGCGCGATTCGATTGGGATCCAGATCCGACCGTGACACCGCGAAATCGATCGCACGGATCACATCGGCATAGGCACCCTGATAATACGCGCCCTCCGGTTTTTCGAGATGCCAGGTCAGTTTGTCGGGGCCGTCGATTTTCCAGAGGTCGGCGGACTCGCCCTGGGAACGGGGAAAAATCTGGAGGATCGCA
>CAMAPG010000146.1 GCA_945859965.1 Opitutus sp. GAS368
AAGCCACCAGCACTTTGCGGGTAACCCGGCACCTGCGAATAACCCGCCGGTTATTGGCCGTTAACCGAAAGTTCTTCACATCGCCCAGCGGTCAAATCCTCCTCTGAAAACACCTGGTTGCTGGGCTTTTTTGCCACCTATAATAATACTGCTATAGTTCCTTATTGAACTAGGTCTTAATCAGACTTTGTTAGTTTCTCCAAGATTCGCCCCTCAGCACTCCATGAAATTCAAAATTAATCGCGATCACTTTGCCAATGGCTTGGCCCAAGTGCTGAATGTTGTCGGCTCCAAAGCCACCATGCCCATCCTGAGCAACGTGCTCATCGAGGCGGAGAAGGATCAGATTTCGCTGACCACCACCAATCTCGACCTCGGCATTCGCTGCAAAATCAAGGCGGAGGTGAAGGAAACCGGCTCGGTTACCCTGCCGGTCAAGCGTCTCGCCACCATCGTGCGCGAGCTGCCCAATGTGGATGTCACCTTTGACGCTTCACCGAATCACCAGGTGAAACTGGCCTCCGGCGGCTCCAACTTTCGCATCATGGGCATCGGCAAAGAAGAGTTTCCCCCATTGCCTGAGTTTGGCGACGAAAAGGCCTACAGTCTCGAACAGACCGAGCTCGCTGGCATGCTGAAAAGTGTGTCGTACGCGCAGTCGACCGATGAGACGCGCTACATCCTCAACGGCGTCTATTTCAATTTTAAGGACGACAAGCTTTCGTTGGTGGCCACTGATGGCCGCCGCCTCGCTTTGGTCGGCAAGGAAATGGAAGTGCCCGCGGCCAGCGCCGGCGCGATCATCCTTCCGGCGAAGACCGTGGGCGAACTCCTCCGCCTGCTCGACAAGGGCGAGAAGGTAAAAATCAATTTCAACGACCGCCGGGCCGCTTTCCAGATCGCGACCGACAAGGACAGTAGCGGCTTGATCGACAGCGTCTACCTCTACTCGAAGGTCGTGGAGGGAAATTATCCGAATTACCAACAGGTCGTGCCGAAAGAGACCCACCAGCGCATCAAGCTGGAACGCGAGTTGTTCCTGCAGTGCATCCATCGCGCGGCGCTGGTCTGCTCCGAAAAGTCGAACTCGGTCAAAATCAAGCTGACGAGCAACCTGCTGGAGATCACCGCGCAGAGCCCGGATTTCGGCGAGGCGCACGAATCGATGGCGATCAGCTACAGCGGCCCCGATCTGCAGGTCGCGTTTAATCCCGCGTTTGTCATGGATCCACTCCGGGCGCTGACGAAGGACGAGGTTTTCTTTGAATTGAAGGACGAAGTGAGCCCGGGTGTCTTCAAAACGCTCGAGAACTTCATCTGTGTCATCATGCCGGTGCGGCTGAGCTAACACGCTTTTCGTATTTTGGACGCAGGTAGGGCGAGTCGTCCCCGACGAGCCAGCACACGGACGGCTCATCCGGAGGATTCACCCTACCTTTGTCCAGAATGACGGGCCAAGTTTGACGTTTCCGCTCCCGATGATCGATCCTGCTTATCCCTTGCTGGTCGTAATGGCCATTTCGATGGCGCTGTTCCAAGTGAACCAGCGTTATGCCTCGCCGGTGCTCGCGATCATCAACCGCTGGCTGCGCTGGTTCATCTTCGCCTTTGGCGGGGCCTACATCTGCCAGAATTTCGAGCTGCTGCACCGGCCGTATTGGGCGCTCGCGCTGATTTTCTTCCTGCTCTGGTTCCTGGCCGAAACCATTTACAACTGGCTGGCCATCCATGCGTTGAGCGTCAGCCCCATGCCCCTTTTTCCCCGCTATGCGGTGAACCAGAGCGGCGAGGAATGGCCGACCCAGGCACGGCTGTTGAAGGTGCGCGAATGGCTTCGGGCCCAGGGATTTCGCCAGGTGCAGGCGCTCAAGGCCGAAATC
The DNA here is from genome assembly GCA_945859965.1 of Opitutus sp. GAS368. Lineage (GTDB taxonomy): Bacteria > Verrucomicrobiota > Verrucomicrobiia > Opitutales > Opitutaceae > CAMAPG01. Next base: position 1,881 of record CAMAPG010000146.1, read on the forward strand.
GGCGGCGGGCTTTATCTGCGCGTGTCGATCTACCAGGACCCCGAGGCCAAACTCCGCGTGCAGGTGATGTTTCTACCCCAGGCGAATGGGACCATCACCGCGTGTTATGTGTTGTATGGGCAAACGGCGGACGGCCGCCGGTACATGACCGATAACCTCTACATTCCCTTTGCCGGGTTTTATCCGGAAAACTATCTCGTCGAACGGATGCCATGGACGCGGTCCCTAGCCAAGCTGGTGGCTCGCCACCGCGCGCGGATGGCCCGGGCGGGCTCGACCCTCGAACCGTGGACGAATGACCCCCTGGCCGATTTAAACGCCCAACAGAGCGAGCTCGACCGGCTCAATACGGAAATGGGGTTCCTTAATCCGTATCATGAGCGCGATGACCTCGGAAAAATCACGCATCAAGGCCGCTATCGCGTCTGGAAGGAAATCTGGATGCTGGACTATCTGGGGTGGCCAATGCGGTATGAGTGAGCCGCAGCGCGGCTCACTCATACCGCGTCATTAAGGGTGAAGAGTTAAGGGGTAATAGGGAGACACCGCGCTTCGCGCCCCAATAGGAGGTACGAAGTGCCGCACTCTCCCTATTAACCCATAACCCTTCACCAATAACCGGTCAGGCACGCCGCTGCGGCGCGCCTGACTACACCCTCTTTTTCCGCTCCGCTTCCACCTTGTCCCACAGCGCTTTGGCTTCCTCTTCCGCGAGCTCGAGTTCCAGGACTTTGAGCTGCTCGCGGAGTTCATAGCACCGCCGGGCCTGTTCGCCGAACAGCGTGGCCCCGGCGATCAGCGACGGGTGCATTTTGTAACGGTCGGTCAAATTGGGAAAAAGCGATGGCCCGGTGCCATTGTTCCCCGCATCCGAGGAACCGGAACCCACCGCGTAACCGGATCGTTTGAGCAGGCGCCCGAGCGGATAAAAGACCTTGTTCAATTCCTCGGCAAAATAAGCCGGAAAGGGCGATTCCCCCCGGCCCCGGCGGCGCAGGTAATCGTGGATGTGGTAGGCCACCGCGTCGGGATAGATGTCATTGGCCGTAAAGCACTGCTGCATCCAGGCCTCGGTAAACAGGCTTTCCAATAGTTGGGGTACGTCCCACGCTAGGAGCTCGGCTTCATCAAGGGGCTCCTTGATTCCGCCCAGACTTCGCTCCTGCGTGACCAGAAAATCGTAGCGCCCGATCGCCCCCGTGAGGCGCGGATAATTCGCCATGATCTCGGGGGATGCCGTCCGGCGAAAGGCGGTGATCTGCGTGCGCATGATCCCGAGCGCCTGCTCAATGTCAGCATTCACACGGCTGACGTTTTTCGAGATGCTCATGGGGTGCGGGTCACGTTAACGGCGCAGATTGAGGCAGTTTCAACCGCTGCGGCAATGCGGAATCCGCCCTCCTTCGCCAACGCTATGGAGGGCAGGCCCGCCGAGCAGGTAGGGCGAATCCTCCGGATGAGCCGGTGGTGTGCCCGGCTCGACGACTTGCCCTAGCTGTTTCAGCTTTCTCTCACCCGCCGATATAGCTCATTTCGATCTTGGCGCGGACTTCGCCTTTCGTGAGCAGATCGGCCCGTTCGTCACTGTAGCGGTCAGCGCGCCCACGCCAGATCCGGGCGAGAAATTGGCCGAGTTCGGCATCGTCGGCGCCGGCCCGCAGGCAGCCCAGCACATCCCAGCCGAGCGAGGAGAAGAGGCAGGTGTAGAGTTTGCCATCCGCCGATAGACGCGCGCGATGACAGTCCTTGCAAAAAGGCTCCGTCACCGAGCCGATGAAACCCACTTCCCCGTGGCCGTCGCGATAGCGGTAACGGGCCGCCACTTCCCCACGATACGCGGGCCCGACCGGCTCGAGTGGCCAGCGCGCGTGGATGCGATCGACAATTTCCTTCGCGGGCACGACTTGGTCGCGCGACCAGTGGTTGGTGTTGCCGACGTCCATGAACTCGATGAAACGCAACGGGTGGCCGCGGGCGCGGAAATACTCGCAGAGCGCGGGGATTTCCGCGTCGTTCACGCCGCGCTGCACCACCATGTTGACCTTGACCGGCAGGCCCAGCTCGGCCGCGGCGTCGATGCCGCGCAACACCCGAGCGGGACTGAAGCCCAGGCCGTTCATGCGGCCGGCGGTCGTTTCGTCGAGTGAGTCGAGCGATACATTCAGCCGGTCCAAGCCGGCGTCTTTCAGCGCGGGCGCCAGTTTCTCGAGCAGCCAGCCGTTGGTGGTCAGCGCGACATCGCGCACGCCGAGCTCCTGCTTCAGGGCCTTGATCAGGTCCGGCACGTCCGCGCGCACGAGCGGTTCGCCGCCAGTGAGGCGCACTTTTTCCACGCCCAAGGTCTGGAAAGCCCGCACGATGCGCGTGAGCTCATCGAACTTCATGAGCTGGGGATCGCGCAAAAACGCATATCCCGCGCCGAACACTTCCTTCGGCATGCAATAAGGGCAGCGGAAATTGCAGCGATCCGTCACCGAAATGCGCAGGTCGCGCAGCGGGCGATTGAATTGATCGGTGGGTTCGCTCATGTGGAAGCCGGCTTGCAAGTGGGGGCGCCGTTCTTGCTATCTGTGGACGGCCAGCCGTTCACTGCAAGCCGGCTCCTGCGATTTTTCCCCGTTCATGCTTACCCCTTCCGAAGCCGAAAAGCTCATTCTCGAACAGATCGTTCCCTTATCCAGCGAACATTGCCCGCTCGCGCAGGCCCACGGGCGCGTGCTGCGGGCCGGGGTGCGGGCGGACCGCGATCTGCCGCCGTTTGACCGGGTGACCATGGATGGCTTCGCCTTGTGCGCGGCGGCCCTGGCCCAGGGGGTGCGCACCTTTGCGATCGAGGGCACACAGGCCGCGGGGATGATCGCCCTGAAACTCAGCGCCGCGCCCGAGGCGTGCGTTGAAGTGATGACGGGCGCCGTGTTGCCAGTCGGAGCCGACTGCGTCGTGCCGTACGAGGAAATCGCGCGTTCGCCCAAGACCATCACGATCGCCGAAGAGGCGGCGAAACGCCTCGCCGCCGGAAATGCGTTGCATCGCCGCGGCAGCGATCATCCGGCCGGCACCGAAGTGCTTCCGGCGGGGATCCGGCTCACCGGCCGCGAGATTGCCGTGGCGGCGGCCTGCGGTTGCACCAGCCTTTTGGTGACCAGTCTGCCGAAGGTGGCGGTGGTGGCGACGGGGGACGAACTGGTCGAGGTCGATGCGCCGGTGGCGGCGCATCAAATCCGGCGCAGCAACGACCATGCGTTGCGCGCCGCGCTGATTTCCGCGGGCTATCCGCGGGTCGAGCGGTTTCATCTGCGCGACCTGCGCCATGAGATCGAGCACCGGCTCTGGCACATCCTGGCCGAGTACGATGTCGTGGTGCTGACGGGCGGCGTGTCGAAGGGGAAATTCGATTATCTCCCCGCCGTATTCGAATCGTTGGCGGTCAAAAAGATTTTCCATGGCGTGGCGCAGCGCCCGGGCAAGCCGCTTTGGTTCGGGGTGAGTAGCCGGCGCACCCCGGTGTTTGCCCTGCCGGGCAATCCGGTTTCCGCCTACACCTGTTTCCACCGGTACGTGCTGCCCGCCCTGACCCAGGCCAGCGGCCAGGCGCCGGCTCCGGTGCGGACCGCGCAATTGACCGCGCCCGTCACCTTCAAGCCGCCGCTGGCTTATTTCCTGCCCGTGAAAACCGCGAGCGGACCGCGCGGGGAAATGCTGGCCACGCCGGATCCCAGCAACACCTCCGGTGATTTCGCCGGGCTCGTGGGCACGGACGGATTTGTGGAACTGCCCGCCGGTCAGGTCGAATTTCCCGCCGGTTATGTGGCGGCCTTTCGGCCTTGGGTCTGAGCGTGGTGGTCTTCGCCAAGGAGTGAAGGATGCCTTGAAAAGGGTTTGTCATTCTGAGCGCAGCGAAGAGGTAGGGCGAGTCGTCCTCGACGAGCCGGGCATACGAACGGCTCATCCGGCCTGCCCACTGTAGCCTTGGCGAAGGTGGGAGGATCCGCCCTACCTGCGCTCAGCAAGAATGACAGTCCTCCTCAGGGCATTTTTTGAAAACGTCTCCCGGCCTGCAGTTTTCCATTGGTCATTCCTCATTGGTCATTAGTCATTTTCCCATCATGTTTTCCCACCTCGACGCGCAAAACCGGCCCGCGATGGTCAATGTCGGCGACAAGACCGTCACCCGCCGCACGGCTCATGCCGTGGCCGTGGTGGCGTTGCCGCCCGAACTCGCGGCGCTGTTGAAGGACGGCGATATCGCCACCAAAAAAGGGCCGATTTTCCAGACGGCGATTCTGGCCGGCGTCATGGGCGCGAAGAAGACCAGCGAGCTGATTCCGCTCTGCCATCCCATCGGGCTGGACGATTGCCAGATCCGGATTGAAGCGGATGCCGCCAGGGCCGAGGTCTCGATCCACTGCCGCGTGCAGACGCACGCGAAGACCGGGGTTGAAATGGAGGCGTTGACCGGCGCGACCGTGGCGGCGCTGACGTTGTACGACATGGGCAAGGCGGTTTCCCATGGCATCGTGATCAAGGACGTGCGCCTGCTGGAGAAGACCGGCGGGAAAAGCGATTACCGGGCGAAATCATGAAGATGGCACGAGCCTTCCCGCGGATTTCACCGATGGGCGCGGATGACCTGAATAATCTGCGTTCATCCGCGGAAAAACCAGCCCCCGTTCTTTAGGGCGCGATCCCGTGAAAACCATCCACGTCCAGTATTTCGCCATCCTCCGCGAGCAACGCGGCCTGACGCAGGAAAAAATTGCGACGACGGCGGCGACCGCCGCGGATTTCTATGCGGAGTTGCGCGCCCGCCACAATTTCACGCTCGCTCCCGAACACCTGCGGGTGGCGGTGAACGAGGAATTCGCTCCCTGGACGACGCCGCTGCGCGAGGGCGATTCGCTGGTGTTCATCCCCCCGGTGGCCGGCGGCTGAATCTCATTGCGCGCGGCGTGACGACGGAGAAATTCCTCTGCTGATGTTCCGGCTTTCCGCCCAACCGCTCGATCCCGCGCAGCTCGCGCACCTACTGCACGATCCGCGGGCCGGCGCCTGTGTGACGTTCGAGGGTTGGGTGCGCAATCGCAACGAAGGGCAGGCGGTGCAGGCGTTGGACTATGAAGCGTATGCTCCGCTGGCCGAGCGGGAAGGCGAACGCATCCTCGCGGAAGTGCGGGCGAAGCTGCCCGTCTTGGAAGCCACGTGCGTGCATCGCGTGGGTTCGCTGGCGCTCGGCGACCTCGCGGTGTGGGTGGGCGTGACCGCGGAGCATCGCGGCGCGGCCTTCGACGCGTGCCGGATGATCATCGACGAAGTGAAAGCCCGCGTGCCGATTTGGAAGAAGGAACACTACACCAGCGGCACCACCGCCTGGATCAATTGTGCCACGCGCGGCCCGGCTGCGGACCTGTCCTCGCCCCCGAAATAAAGTGTAGAGGCGCTCTATGAGCGTCGAATTCCGAATCGGCGGTCATAGGCCGCCGCTACATTTTTCCAACTCACCGGCACGTTCGTTAAAAAAGCGGCTAAAAAACGGCTCGAGGGATTTACTCTGGTCTCCCTACCCGCCGGGGATAAGCTGAACGGATGCCGCTTCTTGCCGCCACGACCGCGTTGGAGAAAATCCAGAAAGTGCCGCCGTTGTGGTGGCTCAAAGCGAGCCTGTTCATCCTCGGGTTCATCGCCGTGGTCATTCTTCTGCGCAAGATCGCGCACATGAACAAGATGGTGCTGGGCGTGATCGTTTTCGTCGTGGT
>CAMAPG010000147.1 GCA_945859965.1 Opitutus sp. GAS368
GTCCTTTTCCCAAGCGGCGGAGTTGTAGTTGTCTCCCCTGAAGCTTTCCTTGGCCCCTGGTCCCCGCCAGCTCCATTGATCGAGCGGATCGCCGGCCGCCGCAAATGTCCCGCGTATCGAGCAGACCCACACAGCGCAGGTGACAAGGAAGCAAAAAAGATGACGGGCAGGCATGGGGAAATCAGAACGCGACGTAAATGAAAGGCTGCACCGGCAGCGTCAGGCGGAATAGTAGATAGTGGAAAAGTACCCCGACGGCGAGGCCGACCAGCAGGGAGAAGGCGTGTTTCACCGGCGCCGACTTCAGGAACGTTTCAAGCGGGTTCATCTTTTATCGAGATACCCCAGTTCTTGCGACATGGCGCCGACTTTAACGGAGACGAGCTTGGCCAGTTTGACCCCGCCGTGCCAGGTGAGGTGGGTGCGGTCGCCGTAATCGTCGATTGTGAAATCGCTGCCATAATCCATCGAAGCATAGCCGATTTTCTGCCAATTTTTCACTGCATCCAAGTACGCCAGATCGTTGCGTTCCTGCTCATCCGGTGCGAGGCGCCGAATGTAATAGGGACTGTTACGACTCATGAGAATAAGCGTGCGCTGTTTCAGTTCCGGAGGGAAAAGCCCCTTGGTGGCGGCAAAAAATTGATCCCATACCGGAGTGTAAGGCTGCCATTTACCCTCCGCATCCTTGTTATAGGCATAGACGCTGCAGCCGCGGACGTTGAGCATTTCCGCCTCCAGATTGGCCTCTACGTAACGCGATGACATGGGCATCGCGAGGAAATCCGGTTCGGGATCGGGGAGGCGTTTGCGGGGCTGGAGAAATTTGGTCAGACCGGGCACGTAGAATCCCCAGACAGTGTTGAATTTCACCAAGGTGATGTCGTTCCAGAAATCCTGGAAATAGAACCAGTGGTCGAGCCATTCGCGGGCGTGAAGTTCATTCATGCCTTCGGCATAATAAGGTAACTTATGGGATTCATGAATGGCCGCGTTGCGGGCTGGGTCGTCGACCAGCAGTCCCTTGTGATAGGCGTCCCAGAACATGAAGCGGTAAACGACGCTTCCGTCCGGTACCGATCCTTGGGTGGGCGCGGCATTGGCCATGTAGATCTGGCGGGGGAATTCCCGCCGGAGCGCCTCGGCCGCAACCGCACCTCCATCCGTGACGCCGGAACCGTTAAAGGCGAAATTTACCACGCAATAACCGTCGCCGAGGTTTTCCTGCAGGTACTTTGTCCACACGCGCTCAGGAGGCTGACCCACCCCGCGCAGCACGGAATTGCCACCGACGACCACGAGGATCTGGCCGGGTTTGATCTTCGCGCGGACAATCGCCATCATCTCGTTGACCGTGGGATAGTATTTGGTTTCCGGGCCGGTCCACTGGGTGAAACGAATGAAATGCTTGTGGAGGTTTTCCCTCGCGGCCTGGCGACCGAGCAGGCACAGGGCTCCAAAACCGATTAGTACGCCGCAGATCAGCGTCTTCGGGGCGAAGGCGGAGCGCAACTGGCGGAAAATTTCGACGGCGGTCATGTTATTTCACCCCAAAGAGCAGGCCGGCCATCCGCAGGGCTTGTGGAACTGGATAGAAGAAAACCAGCCAGCCCAGCCAGGCAAACAGCTGGGTGGCAACCCAGCAGGTGCGCGGAGATCGGGCGAGCCAGCCCTGAAGCTTCGGACCCGCCGAAGGCACGGCGGCGTAATTGGAGCAAATGGCAAGGCCGAGGCCATGATAGAGTCCCCAGATGACGAAGTTCCACGCCGGGCCATGCCAAAGACCGACCAAGGCGAAGGCAATCAAACCATTGAGAATCTTGCGCACCAGTCCGTGCCGGTTGCCGCCGAGTGGAATATAGACATAGTCACGGATCCATGAGCTGAGCGAAATATGCCAGCGCTGCCAAAAGTCCTGGATACTCTTTGCCGCATAGGGCCAGTTAAAATTTTCCGGGATTTTGACCCCAAGCAGTCGCGCGAGACCGATGGCAATGTCGCTGTAGCCGCTGAAATCCATCAGTATCCTCATCGCGATCAACGTGAAGATGAACCACCGGGTCAGAAGGTCGAGGGCTTCGAATTGAGGGACGTAATAATCGATCGCGAGGGTTAGGTTGTCGGCGATGATCACCTTTTTGATAAACCCCGTCGCGATCCGGCGGAGCCCCTCGGCAACATCGGCGGAATTAACGTTGTTCGCACCGTCTTGGAGAGCGGGTACGAATTGTCCGAAACGCTTGATCGGACCTGCAACCAGAGTGGGGAAAAAGATCGCAAAGAGCAGGAAATGGAGGGGATTCCTGAGCGGAGCGGCGCCTTTGCGCACTTCGTACAGGTAGTGCACGAACTCAAAGGCAAAGAAACTCATGCCCAGCGGGGGAACGAAAAGATAAATGCTTCCGCCCGGTGCGACCAGCCCGGGGAGCAGTTTTTTCGCCGAGACCTCGACCGCTGGTCCCCACGCCGGATTGATCAGGGTCAGCACCTCCCCGGTCAGAAAATGCGCGTATTTATAAAAACAAAGGGCGAGCACGCTGACAATAATCCCGGCGATGCAAGCGAAGCGGTTGCGAGTGAGCCCGAGGACATAGGTGAGCGCGCCCAGTGCAATGATGGGAGCCATGCCCGCTGGTCCCGCATAGTGGTAGTGGAAGACTGCGCAGGCAACCGCTAGGAATGGAACGCGGAGGAAAGGCTTTTTCAGCATCCAAAACACCGGTATTACGATGCCGGCGAAGAGGATGAACCAGTAAGTATTGAAAATCATGCCGGACTGCGGAGGAAGGGCGGTTCAGGATGGTCCACGTCAGACGAACATCAAAGGCCTTTAGCCCTTGAGCAACTTGCGGGAAATAGGCCGGCCTTCCCGCTTCATCGAGAAGTATTTGAAAATGATCTGGTCGGCGCCCCAAGAGGAGCCCTTTTGCAGGCGGTTGGGGGACAGGTACCAATCGAGCAAGACCTCGGCGCACACGGCGGGATCCTTGATGCCCAGGCTCGGAATGGTCTTGGCGGTGAGATAAAACAGTTCGGTGCGGGAATAAAACACCCCGCGCATCCGGCTGCGGATGAACTGATCGTGATAGGACGGGAATTCCGCGATTCCGGCGGCTTCCAAGCGGTCGGCCTCGGCGTATTTGGCGTTTTGGGCGAGGAGTTCCACCAGCTTCAACTGGCTGCGGGCCACACCGTCGGCGCTCAGCTCCGACCGGCGATGGAGAGCCTCTTTGCCCGTGAGTTTTTCTGTCAGGGCCAGATGCTCGTAATAGTTGCTGATGACGCTGACCGTGGCGGACTCCGGGCCTCCGTTCACCATGGCGAGGGCTTCGTCAAGCTGGCCCTGCAGCGCCTTGAAGCCGGCCAAAAGGGCGGCGGCTCCCGGGGGCAAAGACGAGCCGAAATTTTCGCGTGCATACGCGAAGACATCGTAGCGGACGGGCTCTTCCTTCGGTTTTGCTGGTTCCACGCCTTTTTCGCGGGCAACCCGCAGGGCGTCTTCCTCGCGCTTCTTTTTCGCCTTGTCGAAAGTATCGCGGTAAATGTTGCCTTCGCGCTCGATCATGCCGCGCAGGATGCCGAGCTGCACGCGTTTTTCCGGGGTGGGGTAGCGGGAGGCCCATTCATTCAAATCGTCCAGCTTCAGGCCGCCCACCGCCATGCCTTCGCCATAGGCGGCGGCGAGCACGGGCTGATCCTGCGGTTCCGCTCCCTGGACCAGGCTGAGGGAGATGTCTTTTTGCAGGTAGCGGGTGATGACGCGGACAATCGTTTCCCGGGCAAACAGGCTGTCTTCGGGCAGCACCGGGAAAATCAAGGCTTCGTCCGAGCGGACGAGGCGGCAGAGGGTCTCGAGCACCATCGCCATGGCGCCGCGTGCTTCCTGTCGGTTGGCCTCGGGCAGGGTGTGAAGGTAGATAGCACAATTCACCGCGCTTTCGGTGGCCTCCTTCATGTCCCCGAGTTGGGTGAGGATTGTCTCCCGGAAATAATCCAAGCCGAACCCACCGAGCTTCAGGTCGCCATGCTTGATCTTTCGCGCGTATTCGGTGTCGGGATAGGCCGTCAGGATCCGGTCGATGTTATCCATCGCCTTCAGGTAATGGAAATTGATGTACTCGTAGGAGTATTCGCCTTCGCCGATCTTGCGGACATTAAGATCGGCGCGTTCATACAGCCGGCGGGCTTCCGCTTCCTGTTCGGCCTTGGGCAGGGTTTGTTTGGCGCAACCGCTCCAAAGACCGGCGAAAGCCACGACGCCCAGGGCGAGGAAGGCGACACTATTTTTGAAACGAAAAAAATGGGTTTTGGACATGACTGGCTTGAAAAAAGTCCCCGGCGGAGGGGAGAAAAGGCGATAACGCCAATCGCGCTGGAGAACAGCAATCTTAAAGAACGTCCGAAAACGACGAGCGCAGGGACGCGAAACAGGCATAGCCGAGCAGGCAGACCGCCACTCCGGCAACATAGAGATAGCCGAGCTGCGTAAAGTTGATGGGGTGGTTCCACAACATCACATTGCGCGAGAGCTCGATCGCATAGATCACCGGGTTGAACCGGAGCACTGCCCAAAGTGCCGGGATGCCCCGGACGTGATCGCTCGAATAAAATACAGCACTGATGTACATCAGCAGCATTGAGGCAAATTGGGTGACTTGGGAGATGTCGCGGAAGAAGACGCCGAGCGACGCGAGCAGCCACCCGATGCCGGCGGCCAGAAGCACGAGAGGGAGGATGATGATGGGAAGCCAGAGGATCGAGGCCGTGAGGCCGCGCCCAAAGAGGATCTGGCCGATCAGCACCAGTCCCAGACTGATGGCGAAGTTATAGAAGGCAGCTCCGAGGTTGGCCAACGGCAGTACTTCCAACGGGAAGACCACCTTTTTTACCAGATTGGAATTGCCGATGATGGTGGCGGGGGATTGGGCGATGACTTCGGCTAAAAAATGGAAAACCGTGAGTCCCAAAAGGAGAGCCAGCGCAAAATCGACCCGCGTTTCGTCCGGAAGGACGCCGAATTTCCCGCCAAAAATGGTGCTGAAGACCACAAAATAGAGGCCCAGCATCAGCAGCGGATTCAGCACCGCCCAGGTCAGCCCGAGCAAGCTGCCTTTATGCCGGACATGAAAATTTCTCTGGGTGAATTGCCACAACACCTCGCGCCGGACGAACAGATCCCGGACCAGGTCGACGGGATTAAGCCGGGTCAGAAAGGTGGAAGAGGAACGGATAGGCATGGAAAAGGGAAAAGAGTGAAAATGAAGGAATCCCGAAAGGGAAAGAGAAAGTAACAGGGAGCCACCGGCGGCTGCCGAAAATGAGGCTTGGCGCGGGTTCCCGGCGGATCCCGTTCCGTTTCACTTTTTGAAAAACGTTTGGATCTGCGCACTCACATAATCCACCTGTTCCTCCGTCAGGTGCGGACCGATCGGGAGGCTCAGGACTTCGTCCGCCAGGCGCTCGGCGAGGGGAAAATCGCCGCGTTTCCAACCGGATCCGCCATAGGCGCCGGTCAGATGGGGAGGCGTGGGATAATGAATTTGGGTGCCGATGCCGTGCGCGGTGAGATACTTTTGGAGTTCGGCGCGACGGGCGGTGCGGATGACGAATAAATGCCACACAGGTTCAGCCCAGTCCGGCACCGAAGGGAGCACGAGATCACCGACCGTGCGAAGCTGTTCAAGATAGCGCCCGGCCAGGCGCACGCGCCTTGCGTTCCAAGCCGCGAGATGCGGCAGTTTTACCCGCAGGAAGGCCGCTTGTAATTCGCTCAGGCGCGAATTCAGGCCGATATGATCGTTCTGGTAGCGGATTTTTGAACCGTAATTGCGCAGGTGCCGTAGCTTGTCGGCTAGCAGGCCATCCGGGGTGGTGATGGCGCCGGCATCGGCCAGCGCGCCGAGGTTTTTGCTTGGATAAAAACTGATGCCGGCGGCGTGCCCCAGACTGCCGCTCGCCCGGCCGTGACAACGTGCACCGTGGGATTGGGCCCCGTCTTCCAGGACGAACAGTCCGTGCGAGGCCGCGAGGGAGTTGATCCGCTCCATGTCGGCGGTCTGGCCGTACAGATGAATGGGCAGGATCGCTTTCGTCCGGGAGGTGATCAGCGCGGCGATCCGGTCGGGATCTAGGTTGTAGGTGCGCTCATCGCTTTCGCAGGGAACGGGACGGGCTCCCGCATGGGTGACCGCCAGCCAGGTCGCAATATAACCATGGGCCGGGACGATGACCTCGTCCCCCGGGCCCACGCCGATCGCCATCAGCACCAATTGCAGCGCTTCGAGGCCGTTGGCGACGCCGATGCAGTGACCCACCCCGACCGATTGGGCGTATTCTGTTTCGAACGCGTCCAGTTCCGGTCCGAGAAGTAGCCGGCCCGATTCCATGACCCGGTGATAAGCGGCATCCAGTTCGGAACGCAGTTCATCGTAGGCAGGTTTAAGGTCGAGAATGGGGACGTGCATCGCCGAAAGATGGGACGAAGGTGCCGGGGACCTTTCTGGTGGCAAGAGTGTCTTCACGTCCGTCCGGGCTGCTCGAACACGGGGATTTTATGGGTTGCAATTGCTTTTGAATTCCCGCGGGCTCGCGGCTGAATTTCTCCCTAGAAACTGCATGTTGAACACTGTCCTGTTGTCCTTACGTCCCGGCCGCTGCGGCGGCCTGCTGCTTGCTTTTCTGCTCATGGTGCCCGGGGTTCTGTGCGGCCAGACTGCCGCCGTCCTGGCAGGGAGCATGCCGGAGGATTCCCTGCCGGAATTGAAGGCCATTCTGCAGACCGCGTTCAAGCAGTCGCCGGCGAGTCTGCAACAAAGCATCTATGTCGCGCAGGCCGAAGCGTACCGCTATTACGGTGACTCCGCGCTTTGGCCCAGCCTGAGCGGCAGTGCCTCGTACTCCTCCTATACCGCTGCTACGTCAGGTTCCGATGTGACGACGACGTCCAAGGGTCTTTTTTACGGCATTTCGGCCAGCCAGCCGCTGTACCAATGGGGCGCGCTCAAAGCCCAGGCGGATATTTCGCGGCTAGGGGTCAAAATCGCCGAACGGCAGTTTGCTGATGCCTACCTGCACCTCGCGGTCACCCTTCGGGGGCAGTACCTCGATTTGATCGCGCGGAAAGTCGGGCTCCGCAACCTCCGGCTTCAGCTGAAGCTCGCGGAAAACGACCTGGCCACCCAGGAAAAGAATCTCACGGACGGCGTGATTTCCCCCGGTGCGATCATTTCCCCGCGCTTGGTGGTGGAGGAAGCGCGTTTGAATTTGGAGCGGACCATCCAAAGTTTTGATTACGCGAAACGGGTTTTCACCCGGCTGGCGGGATTGGATGACTTGGCGGAGGAATCCATTCCGGTTGAGATCAAGCTGCCCAGCTATCAAACGGCGACGGCGGAATCGCTTTTGAGCTCCTTTTTGCGCAACGGAGCCGAGAACACGGTGCAGGGCCAAATTTACGTCTATAGTTTGAAGCAGAGCGATCTCAGCTACCGCATCGCCAAGAAACGGCTTTACCCGAAATTCTCGCTCGGGGGCGGCTATTACCTGTCGAATTCACAGGCCGCGACCGGGTCGGTGGTGGCGCAATCCGCGATCGCATCCTATTCGACCGGTATCACGGCCACG
>CAMAPG010000148.1 GCA_945859965.1 Opitutus sp. GAS368
GAAGCTCCAGCTGAAGGAGAGCATGGCCACAATCAGACCCACGATCTCCATCATCGTGCCGGCGAGCAATTGGTCGTCCGCGGGATCGAAGCCTTCAAAAAGGCGCGGGGCATACTCGTAGGTCGCGTAAAGGCTGTTGTCCGAAAAAACGAGATAGGCGGAAACCGGGAGCATGCCCACCACGCTGGCGAAGACGTAGATCATCTGGACGGCATGCTTGGCCGGAGGAAAGGCCCGGGACGGACTGCACAGGGGCCACCAATAGAGGAGCGCGGCGCCAAAAAACATCAGGTGCTCCACCACGTGCACGGTTTTGTTTTGCAAAGCCCATTCGTAGAGCGCCGGCATGTGCCAGAGCGAAATGACGAGAATGTAAACGAGGAGGCTGATCAGCGGATGGACGAAGAAACGCACCAAAGGGCGGAGCGCTGGCCGGCTCAACAAGGGGTCCACCATCCAGAAAGGCAGGCCGAACAGGAAGAGCAGGGCGGCCGGATAGATGAGCAGCTGGTGCTGCACCATGTGCGCGCTGAACAGGAGCCGTTCCCCGATTTGGTCCAGCGGCGAACCCACGGCGAGATAGAAGATCAGCAATGCGCCATAAAAGCAGCAGGCTGCGCCGCGAGGATAGGAGTGGGAAGGGCTGAGACGCGTGCGCAGCGGACCGGCCAAAAGCGCGTAAAGCCAGCCAATGAAGACCAAGCCACCGATCAGGTAGGGTTCATTGTGCCAGTGACGCCAGTCGATCATGGAGATGTGCTCCGATTACGCCGATGAATCGGGAGACTTCAAAGGAGATTTAGGGCCGCCGACGCGATCCGGAAAATAAACCAACAAAAACGGCGGCCGGAAGGCCGCCGTGAAGAAGGTGAACCTGGAAACCGGCTCAGGCGATTCGGGGGATGTGAGCTGCCGCAGGTGCGCCGAAATCAAGGGTCAGGGGCCGGTTGTCGGCGTTGCCGAAGATGAGCAGCAAGGCCCAGACGGTACCAGTCGCGAGAATCAGGCCAATGAAGAACAGGATCGTGCAGAACGGCTTATCCCACCGGAGATGCATGAAGTAGAAAATAACGAACATGAACTTCACCGCGGAGAGGACCACCAGTCCGCCGACGATCAGCCATTTGGCAAAGGGCAGGTACACCATGATGATTTCCACCCCGGTGATCACCGCCAGCAGCATGGCCAGCTGGACGAAGATGAAATACTTGTTATCGACGTGGCCGTGGTCATCACCGGCCGGAGTGTGAGCGACAGAACTCATAGGGATCAGAGGTATTCGAGCAGGTAAACGGCCGTGAAGATGACGATCCAGACGATGTCGACGAAGTGCCAGTAAAGGCCCATCGATTCCACGTCGATCGCGTTGCGTTCGTTAAACTCCACCGGACCGCGGGTGCGTCCCAGCGCCTTCAGGGCAATCAGGCTGGCGACGAATCCGGCGAGAACGAGGAAGTCATGCTTCAGGTAGGTGGTGATGGTGCCCAGGCCGAAGTGGGTGGCAGTCCTTACTTCGTGGACGAAAGTCAGCACCGCCGCCATGGAAAGCCCGATGGCGGCGACGAAGACGAGCAGGTGAAGGATGGCCAAGCTCAGCCAGGATCCGCCGCCATTGGCTGGCTTGAACGAGCGGATGTACATCAGGATGAGCCACAGCACGCCGATCGCCACGTGGGTACCGTGCGTGCCGGTCAGCGTATAAAACGTCGAGCCGAGGATGCTGTTGCTGAGCGTCATGTGCTTTTCGTGCACGAACTCGGTGAATTCGTAGACTTGGCACCCAAGGAAGATGGAACCGAAGAAAATCGTCGTCAGCAGCGACCAGCGCATGCTCTTGACGTTGTTCTTCTGGATGGCGTTGACGGCCAGCGCCATCATCAGCGACGACATGAGCAGGATGAACGTCGAGAAGGATGTGAGCTCGATGCTGAAGATCTTCGCCGGATCGGGATTACCCGGAGGCGGATGCAGGCGGTAGATCAGGTGCGTCGCGATGAGCGCGCCGAAGAACATGCAGTCCGAAGCCAGGAAAGCCCACATGATGAGCTTCTTGTTTGGAATACCCGTCGACGTGGTCGGGTCGTGATGATGATCGATGGTGCCAGAGGCGTGGCTGCTCATGGGGAGGCGTTTAAAGAGGATTAGTGCTTGGCGGCGGGCTTGGCAGCGGAGTCGTGGTCTTCGCCGTCTTCGGGATGAAGGTGATAGCCTTCATTGCCCTCGAGCGCCCAGAAATAGATCGAGATGAACATCACCACGCCGCCGATCATGCTGACGTTGATTTTTGTGCCCCAGAAACCAGGGCTGGGATCGTGATTGATCACAGCGACGCCGATGGCGCCGATCAGGAGGCCCACGCTGGTGAAGAAAGGCCAGATCGACGGGAACGGCATGTGGATGCCACCGTGCTCGGCCTCTTCCTTCGCGTGCTCGGCCTTTTCCTGGGCGATCTCGGCTTGATGATGCTTCTCATACCACCAGGCATCGCGGGCATGGACGGTGGGAATGACGCGGAAATTATACTCGGGCGGAGGATTCGGGATCGACCATTCGAGCGTCCGGCCATCCCAGTAATCGCGTTTGACCCGCTCACCCTTGAAGTAGGTGTAGACCATCACGATGAAATAGATGGCGACACCGATGCCAAGAATGAAGGCGCCGATCGTGGCGATGAAGTTGGGTGCATTCCAACCGAGGTTGCCGTCGTAGGTGAAGGTCCGGCGCGGCATGCCGTTCAGGCCGAGAAAATGCATCGGGAAAAACGTCACGTTGAATCCGATGAAGATGAGCCAGAAGGAGAGTTTGCCCCAGAACTCGCTCACCTTGCGGCCGAAAAAGAGCGGAAACCAGAAGTGGATGCCAGCCAACAGGCCGAAAAGGGAGCCGCCAATCAGCACGTAGTGGAAGTGGGCCACGACGAAGTAGCTGTCCTGTTGCTGGGCATCGGCCGGGGCGGCCGAGTGCATGATGCCGGAGAAGCCGCCGAACATGAACATCCAGATGAAGCCCAGGGCGAACATCATGGGAGTGCGCATCATCAGATGGCCGCCCCAGAGGGTGCCGATCCAGTTGAAGATCTTGACCCCGGTCGGCACGGCGATCGCCATGGTGGCGAGGGCGAAGGCGGCGGTGGCAATGTTGCCCAAGCCGGTCGTGAACATATGGTGGCTCCAGACGCCGAAGCCGAGGAAACCGATGGCCGCGCCGGAGAAAACCACGATGGGATATCCGAAGAGAGGCTTGCGCGAGAAGGTCGGAAGAATTTCCGAGATAACGCCCATCGCCGGAAGAATGAGAATGTAAACTTCCGGATGGCCGAAGACCCAGAAGAGATGCTGCCAGAGGATCGGCATGCCGCCGTTCGAGGCTTCGAAGAAATTGGTGTGGAAGAGGCGGTCCATCATCAGTTCCACCAAGGCGATCGTGATCGCCGGGAAGGCCAGGACGATGAGGAACGAGGTTATCAGCGTCATCCACGTGAAGACCGGCAGGCGCATCATGGTCATGCCCGGTGCCCGCATGTTGATGATCGTCACGATGAAATTCAGCGAGGCCGCGATCGAGGCGACACCCAGCAGCTGGAGCCCCATGACCCAAAGGTCGATCGAGTGGTCGGGATTGAAGATCCGGGAGGTAAGGGGGGCGTAGCCAAACCAGCCGCCATCGGGAGCGCCATCGTGCATGAACCAGCCGATGTTCAGGATGATTGCGCCAACCACGAACGTCCACAGGGAGAACGCATTCAGACGGGGGAAAGCCACGTCGCGGGCGCCGATCTGCAGCGGCATGATGAAATTGAAGAACGCGGACGACAGTGGCATGATCGCGAGGAAGATCATCGTCGTGCCGTGCATCGTGAACATCGTGTTGTACTGTTCCGCCGACAGCACGTTGTTGTTCGGCACCATCAACTGGATGCGGATGAGCAGCGCTTCAACGCCACCCACGAGGAAAAAGAAGAGCGCGAAGATGCCGTAAAGGAAACCGATGCGTTTGTGGTCGACCGTGGTCAGCCACATCATGAGTCCGGTCTTGGCGGTGGGGCGATAGAGGATCGCCGGACGGGCGGGCGATTTTTCTCCTTTGTCGATGAAATGGGACTTAACCGTGGCTTCCATGATGCGTGTGGTTTCTCAAAAAATGGGTTTGCTCAGTCGGAGCGGGGCGCGGGCAGGAGGAACTTGGTTATTTCAGGCTGTTGAGGTAGGCGACGAGCGCCGTGACCTCCGCATCCGAGAGAACGATGTTGTGCGAGACCACATTGCCTCTTTGGTCCGTGGTGACATAGCCCTTCATCGCGCCGATGCCGAGATACATCTTGTTGCCCGGCTTGACGTCATTGGGATGACGCAGCCAGCGGGCGAGTTGCTCGGGGTTGTTTTCGAGCAGGCCGGCGGCGATGGTGGTGCGGGAGCCGAGGTGGGTCAGGTTGGGACCGTTGATGCCCACGCCTTCGTGGCCGCGAACCGTATGGCACACAATGCAGGTTTTCTCCTGAAAGACCTTGCGGCCCTGGATGACGAGGGCGGCATCTTCATTTTTGTCAGGATACTGTTGCTGCACCCAGTTATCGAGGGGGGAGACGTCAAACTTGTCCGTGTAGCCCGCCTCATTTTTCCGCCATTCTTTGAAGGCGGTGAACTGGGGCTTGGCCTGGGTATTGGCGCCGGTGGGTGGAGTCACCGTGCGGGCCGGGGCTTTTTGGGCGACCAGCCATTCCTTGAATTCCTTTTCACCCAAGGCGATCACGCGGAAACGCATGACGGCATGGGAATCGCCGCAGTATTCGGCGCATTGACCCCAGAAATAGCCGGGTTTGTCGGCCTGCAGCCAGAGATGATTGCCGCGGTTGGGGATCATATCCACCTTGCCCGCCAGCTTCGGGACCCAGAAGGAGTGGATGACGTCGGAGGTGCGGAGGTCAATTTTTACGGGGCGACCGGCTGGAATCACGAGCTCGTTACTGGTTACGAGCGGTCCGACGTTTTCGATCTGTTCCTTGGGATATTCAAAGCGAAACCACCATTGCTCACCGGTGGCCTTGATCTCGTAGGCGTTGGCCTTTTCGGCCTCGGGAATTTCATAGGTGTACCAGATCGCCCGGAGGGTGGGGATGGCGATGATCACGAGGGCAAACACCGAGGCGGCAATCAGTCCCACTTCGACCAACGGGTTGCCATGGCCTTGGGGAGGCGGTTCGGCGTGTTCGTCGGCCTCGCTGCGGGCGCGGAACTTGAACGTCGCGTAGGCGAGCGCCGCTCCCACCAGGATGAAGATCACGATCACCACCCAGCAGGTGACATAGAACAAATGGAGCTGCGACCGGGCCACCGGGCCCTCCGCAATCATGGTCGTTTGATGCCCGTCCATCCGCCAAAAGTTTAAATCGCAGCCAGTCAGCAGGAGCGTGCTCGCCAAAAATAAGGCGCGCGCGGCAATTCGGCCGGAAGTGCGGAGAAGCGACGGGAGTTGCATGGTAGCTAGCGACGAAAAAAAATTGCGCCGAAGTGTCGACGGAATCGCATTCAGCGTTTGCAATTCCGCAGGCAGTTCAAGCTATAAACCAAGGAGCATTCGGGGTGCCGTCCGCGCATGCAAGCTTCGGAAACTGCTATTAAAATCGGTGCTGATGGCATAAGCAGCACACGCAAAAAATCTTTGCAGTTTGCATGCGGGTTCCGGCGACCTACGGTTAGGATGTCATGAAAATCCACCTCCTTGTCTCCTCATTCGTTGCCGCCAGCCTGTTTGTGGGCTGCTCCAAGCAGGAAAGCGCGCCGTCTGCGGCGCCCGCCCCTGCTTCCAGTGCGGTTGCCGCCAGCACCTCGACCCCTGCGGCCGCTCAAGCCGCAGCCGGTGTCCGTGTCATCACCATCCATGGGGGTGACACCATGAAATTTGACGTCACCAGCATCGAGGCCAAGCCGGGTGAAGAGATCAAGGTCGTCCTGAAGAATGTCGGGACGCAGCCCAAGGAGATCATGGGGCACAACTGGGTGCTATTGAAGGCCGGGGTCGACGCCCAGGCCTTTTCCATGGCGGCAACATCCGCCAAGGCGACCGATTACATTCCGGAGTCGTTCAAGGACCAAGTCATTGTCCATACCAAGCTACTGGGACCGAATGAATCCGAGGAAGTTACCTTCAAGGCTCCTTCGGCGCCTGGGGACTATCCGTTTGTCTGCAGCTTCCCCGCGCATTTCCTGGTGGGGATGAAGGGTGTTTTGACGGTTAAGTAAGGCCCGTCACTCTCTTGCTTTGTTCAAGCCGGGGTATTCCCCGGCTTTTTTGTGGCCCTTGCCCTTGATCCCGCGCGATGCGGGCTCACCGAACCGGCGGCCACCACTGGTAGAGGGAGAAGTACACCAGCACCCCGGTGACCGAGACGTAATACCACAAGGGGAAGGTCCAGCGGGCCCAAGCGCGGTGGCGGATGAAATCGCCGCGGCGGGCCAGGGTGATGGTGCGCAGGATCAGCGGGACAATCACCATCGCGAGAATGATGTGCGTCGTCAGCATCACATAATAGAGCGTCTTGATGATGCCTGTACCGCCGAATGGCGTGTGCACGCCGTGAATCAGGATTTTGTGCGTCACGTAGCCGATCAGGAAAATAGCGGAGACCAGGAACGCGCCCTGCATGCAGAACCGATGGGCCGCGACCTGTTTGCGGCGGATGAAGATAAAACCCGCGGTGAGCAGGACGGTCGCGATGCTGTTGAGCGTGGCGTTGAGCGCGGGAATGTCTTGGACGGTCATGGAGAGGAAGTCGGTGCCGGCTGGTCAGTAATTGATCATGCGATCAGCAACCAGCGTGCCGAGTTGCAGCGGCAGGTAGGCGATGGATGTTAGAAACAGGAGTCGCGCCGCCTGATCGCGGCCATCGGCCTTCAGGAACTGCACCGCCCGCCAGATAAACCACACTCCCAAGACGGCCGTCACGCCGAAATACCAGCGACTGGCCAGGCCGTACGCGTTGGGCAACAGGCTCACCGCCACGAGGGCCACGGTGTTGACAAGGGCCCAGCCGGCGACCCAGCCGCCTTTTTCGTCGCGCACCGGCAACATCGGGAAATGGACCGCGGCGTAATCGCGCCGGTAGGTCCAGGCGACCGCCATGAAGTGGGGGATTTGCCAGAAAAACAGGATACCGAAGAGGATCCAGCCAAGCGCCGTCACCCGGCCTTCGCCCGCCGCCCAGCCGATGAGCGGAGGAAAGGCCCCGGCCAGCGCCCCGATTTCCGTGCTCCAGCGCGAGGAACGCTTGGCGGGCGTGTACCAACCGAGATAGGAGGCAATGGTCAGCAGGGTGAAAAAGGCGGCGAGCCCGTTGACCTTGACAAAAAGAATCCCGAGCGCCGCGGTGCACATCAACGTGCCCATGACGAAGGCTGATCCGGTTGGAACCTTGCCGGCCGGGATGGGGCGGTCGGCCGTGCGTTTCATCCGGGCGTCGGTTTCGTGTTCCAGCCACTGGTTGAGCGCGGCGACGCCCCCGGCGGCCAGGCAGGTGCCGATAATCAGGGCCAGCAATTCGACCGGTAGAAAAGGAGGCCGGGCGGCGAGATAGCCGACCAGTGCCGTGATCACTGACAGCAAACTCAGCAGTGGCTTGGTG
>CAMAPG010000149.1 GCA_945859965.1 Opitutus sp. GAS368
ATTGTCAGCCAGGCGCGCTCGCGCGTCTAGCGCTGGGGCGCAGGATCACGCCTCCCGGTCGGGCAGGCTGGCGGTCGTGGCCCGGGGCTGGCCGACCTGGCAGCGGATGGATTCCAAATTTTGGATGATCAGCTCGCCCATCGATTCGCAACGTAGGTACTCGGAACGCTGATAGTGCTCGGCGAGACTTTCGCGGAGCATGTGGACCTTTTCGGGCGGGGAGATCGGGTCGTGCGACATGGCCTGCAGGAGCAGGCCGAGGCGCTCGGCTGCCAGCTGCGAACGCTGCAGCATGAGGGTTTGTTCCTCGCGCTCGTACTGGTGCGCGGTTTCCGGCCGGAGGTGTTTCGTGCAGAACAGGGAGAGCGCGGCGTTTTCCTTGAAAAACTGC
Source organism: Opitutus sp. GAS368 (assembly GCA_945859965.1). Classification (GTDB taxonomy): domain Bacteria; phylum Verrucomicrobiota; class Verrucomicrobiia; order Opitutales; family Opitutaceae; genus CAMAPG01. Next base: position 392 of record CAMAPG010000149.1, read on the forward strand.
GGGAGGTAAAATTTCTTCCGGCCGTCGTAGCTCTGCTGGTCAAAATCCATCGCGCGGATGCGCAGTTGGGAGTCCTCGAAATCAGGCGTGACGACGAAAACGAAATTATAGGAGCGCATGTCGCCGAGCAGGCGGATGAAGCAGCGCTCGTTGAATTTCACCAGCTCCTTGGCCACGCGCACCGGCTTGAGCTCGCGGCGGGGCAGCCACTGCGGGATGAAGATGTCGCCCGGCACGCCGGGAATGTGTTCCTCCACCAGGGTCCCGCCGCTGGTCATGAAATTCAGGCGGTTGGGGGAGAGCAGATGCTCGAGCTCCAGGCCGTAGACGCGCGAGGCGTCGGCTTTTTTGACGTAGAAATAGTCCTGGTTGTCGTTGTACGCGTTCACGATCCGGATGCGAAACGGCATCGAGTTGCCGAACGTGCAGAAATCCACGCGATCGACGTAGAGATGCTGCACGACGGAAAAATCGCCGTTCACCTTTAGCAGCGCGTAAATGCGTTTCAGGTCCTCGTTGAGCACCGGCATCTCCGTCATGTCGTACATCACGGTGTCCCAGAGCGTCGGCTTGCCGCTCGCGTCCGGCAGCGGCACGGCCTCCTGGAAACCGCGCAGGCGCTCGTAGGTGACCGGCAGGTCGATGTCGCGCTTGTAACGATGCAGATAGGAACGCAGTCCCGACTGCACGGGGAAGCTGGGTTTCTTCTGCGTGCGCGGGAACGGATCGGCGGCGACAGCTTCGTCCATGGCGGCACCCTAGGTGCGTTGGGGGCGGGTGCAATCCCCCCGTGCAATAACCAAGGGGCCGTCTTCAGTGGCGGTGGGAAACGCCCGTCCGCTTGAATCGCTCGGCGAAGAAACAGGCGAACATTCAACGCTCAACATTTAACGCTGAACGCCCAAGGACCCATGGGCGGTACCAAGACATCCTATCCATGCTCCATCGGATTTCGCTTCGGTCGTTACTTGGGCGTTGAGCGTTCAGCGTTGAATGTTGGGCGTTGGGTTGCGGGGTGGAGGCGCATCGCGGAGTAGTGCTAGGCGGCTTCGTTCCCGGCGAGCAATCGGGTGCAAAAGGCGAGCAGCCGCGCGCGCAACGGCTCGCCGCGACTGGCAAAGGAGCGTTGCTGACGCTCGTACTCCGCGCGGCCTTCCGCGGTTTCCACCGGGATGGGGGCAAAGCCGATCCGGCTGAAATCATGGGGGCTCGCGCGCATGTCGACTTCGCGGATGTCGCGGGCGAGTTCAAAGCAATCGGCGATCAGTTCCGAGGGCGTGAAGGGCGCGAGTTTGTAGGCCCATTTGTAGAGGTCCATGTTCGCATGGAGACAGCCGCGCTGCTCGTGGTGCGGCGCGGTGTCGCGGGCGGGCTGGAGCTTGTTGAGCGGGCGGGCCGGCGCGGTGAAAAAACGAAACGCGTCGAAATGGGTGCAGCGGAGAGGGGAGGCTTCGACAATGCGTGCGAGGTCCGCGGGTGAAAAACGCAGCGGCCACGCATTGTGCCGGATCTCATCCGGGGTTTGGCGGTAGAGCATCGCCCACTCGTGCATGCCGTGGCAGGCGAAGAACGCGGGCCGCGTTTCCATCGCGCGCAGCAGCTCGTGCAGCCAGATGACGAATTCCTTCCGTTGGGATGGCAAGACCGCCAGGTCCAGGTGCACGCCGTCCGCGGTTTCGCGGTACTCGGGCCATTGGAGAAAGCGGCGCGCCTCCTCCCCGGCGAGGACGAGGTCGGGGCCGGGATGCCACCGCCGCAGCCAGGCGGGCCGGAACGAATAGTAATCGAACAGAAAATCGTAGACCGGGTGCCTCTCGCCGCGCGCCGTCCTGGCTTGGTGGGGATCGGTCCAGAGTCGCACGCGCGCTTCATGAGCTTGTTGGCGCGCGCCCCAAGAAGGCGCCGCCAAGACCGTCGATGTACTAGAACTGGAAGTGAAGGCCTGCACCCTGCTCAAGAATGCCACGCGGAAAGCCGCCTGCAAGCCGGGCGCCACTGCGGACGCGTCCGCGGAAATCAAAGTTCTCCAGAGGAGACTTTCACCTAATGGGTGAAAGTCGGGTTGAAGCGTGGCGTGCCTTGGGGGCAGTTACGGAGGCAACTTCCGACGATTTCCCACAGAGCGGAATTTCACTTATTAAGTGAAATTCAGGCCGGAGGCTTACCCGAGGCGCTGCAGCAGCCGGCGCACGCCTTCGATCGGCGTGCCTTCGATGGGGGTGAGTGGCAAGGGGGAGAGCCCGTTGATGGCTTCGAGGACGGCGGGATGGGTCAGGATCGGGCCGCTCAGGCCGGCGCGCACACTCCCGAGCATCGAGGCGGTGAACAGCTTGGTCGCCACCTTCGTGGCCAGGTCGAGCAGCTCGGCGACCGACTCGGCCACGATTTCCTTCGCGGCATAATCGCCCTCCGCCGCGAGGCGCAGCACGAACGGGGCGAGGGCGGCGATCTTCTGGTTCGCCTCGGGGTCGTGATAAAAATGGCGCGTGATGCTCGCGGTGTCAGGCAGGTGCGTTTGCTCGATCAGCAGGGAACCGAGGCGCGACGCGGATTTCCAGCCCTGGAGGTCGAGCAGGCCGCGGACGATGGCACGACGGCCGAGATCATACCCGCTGCCGGGGTCGCCAAAGCGCCAGCCGAGTCCGCCGGCGTAATGCACCGAGCCGTCCGGCGCGCGGGCCGCCACAAACGAGCCGGTGCCGGCGTGCAGCACGACGCCGGGTTTGCCCTGGGTGGCGAGCTCGAGGATGGGCCGGGAATCATTGGTGGTCTCCACCTGGCCGAAGCCCTTGAGGCCTTCGGCAAATTCCTTCCAGATCGCGCCGCTGCCGGCCATGCACAACAACGTGGCGGCGATCGCCGGGGGCGTGCTGAAAGGGGTCTGGGTGAGTCCGCCCGCCGCCAAGCCGGTCGCTTGCGCGCGCAGCGAATCCAGTGCGGCGGCGACGATCGAACGGGCTTTCTCGGCCCCAAGGATATTGGGATTGCAGCCCGCGCCGACGTGGATCGCCACCACGGTGCCGGCGTCGTCGATCAGCACCCCTTCCGTTTTGGTGCCGCCACCATCGATGCCGATTTTAAATTTCATGGTTAATAGGGCGGCGTCCGTTCTCGTCCGCTTATGCGAGCTGGCGGCTCAGGCGGCCCTGGTATTTCTGGCCGAGCTCCCGGTTGTGCTCGATGGCCCCGGGCAGGTTCTGGCTGCGCAAAACGGGGAGAGGGTGCCCATGGGCCTTGAGCCAATCCATGGTGGCGAGCATCAGCCAGTTCAAAACCGAGCAGCCGATCAGGGTCGAAGTCGGGCCGCCCATCACGCCGGGGCTGACCTCGACGATCGCGTCGCCGGCGACTCCGCCGTTGTCGAGCACATGCTCGGCGACTTCGAACAGGCGTTTGCCGCTCGGGTGCTGCGATGGGGTGGCCCGCGACATGGCCATGCAGGTCAGCGCGATCACCGTGAGGCCTTTTTGTTTTCCGTGGAGGGCGACGTCGACCGGCGAGCCGTTTTTGCCCGAATTGGAAATGACGATGAGCGTCTCGCCCGCGCGGAGCTGGTATTGCCGGTCGTAGCGCTCGACGAGTTTCGTGCCGTAGCCGGGCAGGTTCTCGATGAAGCCGCCGGTGGGGTCGATGATGCCGGTGACGCAGACCAGCCCGCCGGCGCGGCCGATGATTTCGCGCGAGACGAGTTCGCTGTGGCCGCTGCCGAACGTGTGCACCACACCGCCCTGGGCGATGGAGGCGCCAAGCTTCGGGGCGAGCTGAGCGATGACGGGTGCGTTGGTTTCCCAGGCGCGGGCAAGGAGCTCGTTGGCGCGGGTGAAATAGGATTCGGCGAGTGAAGTCATGGAACGGGGGCCTGATAGAAGTGGGAAAGCTCCCGGAAGCAGACGAGAATATAATGGCCCGTCTCGCGGCGAATCCCGCTCACGCCTCCCAGCGGCCGTAGATGCCGCAGGGGAGGATTTTGCCGTCGCTCTGCACGGGCAGGCCGACTTCGCCAGCGGTGATCGTGCCTTTGCGGCCGTGCAGCAACTCGCTCAGGAGGTTGGCGACCACGGTCGGCGACAGACGCGCGGTGTAGGCGTTGATCAGGAAAAACAGCGGTTGCTCGCTCAGCAGCTCGCGGCAATCGCGCAGCAGCGGCCACAGGTTGTCCTCGAGTTTCCACATTTCGCCGCCGCTGCCGCGGCCGTAGGTCGGAGGATCCATGATGATTGCGTCGTAGCGGCGGCCGCGCTTCAGCTCCCGACGGACGAATTTCAGGCAGTCGTCCGTGATGTAACGGATCGGCGCCTCGGCGAGCCCGCTCAGCGCGGCATTTTCGCGGCACCATTTGACCATGCCTTCGGCGGCGTCGACGTGACACACGCTGGCCCCGGCGGCGGCGGCCGCACAGGTGGCGGCGCCGGTGTAGCCGAAAAGATTGAGGACATTGACCGTCCGGCCCGCCGCGCGGGCGGCTTTGATCCGGGCGCTGAACCAGTCCCAGTTGACCGCCTGTTCCGGGAAAAGCCCCGTGTGCTTGAACGACGTGGGATGAATGCGAAACGTCAGGCCCAGTGATTCATAGCTGATCTTCCAATGCTCGGGCAACGGTTTGCGATATTCCCACTGGCCGCCGCCCTGTTCGCTGCGGTGATAAAAGCCGTCCCAGTTTTTCCACTGGCTGGAGCCGGTTATGGCCTCTGTTGCACCCCGACGCGGCCAGATGATCTGCGGGTCGGGCCGCACGAGCGTGTAGGGTCCCCACCGCTCCTGCTTCATGCCGTCGCCGCAATCGAGCAATTGGTAGTCGCGCCAGTGGTCGGCGACAATGAGGGCGGGGCGTTGAATGGAGGCGGACATGAAACGTTACCTGCGAGGCAAAGGGGGGTGCCCCGGGGTGTCGAGCCGCGGTTTTCAGGGGGGACTGACGCGTTTCGCTTGATTTTTTCTGAGCCGCGGGCCGGACTATCTTTCTCTCCATTCTTTCTCTTTCTCGTTCTCCCGTTCCCATTTAAACCAAAACGAACCGTTTCGATCCGAGAAAGAGAAAGATAAGGATTGAGGAGAAAGATACCTGAAGGGAGACACTCCTTTTCCGCGGGAAAATCTCCTCTGCGGTGGAACTCCCGTAGCTCGACACAGACCAACTCGACGCCCATTTTTCAATGGCGCGGGCGGAGCCGGCTCCGCCCGCACGAAACCCTTCTATCCATGACCATGAACCACACCACGTGCACCCGGGCGTTTCTCGCGCTCGTCCTTACAACCCTCGCTTTCGGGCGACTTTCCGCTGACGTCGTCGAGACGAAGGGTGGATCCCGCCTTACCGGCAAGATCACGAAGATCGACGAAGGCACCGTCGTGATGGACACCGACTATGCGGGCACGATCAACATCAAGCAAAAGGAAGTGGTTTCGATCACGACCGACAAGCCCGTGGCGGTTCGCCTCGAAAGTGGCACGCGCCTGGAAGGCCGCGTCTCCGGCGCAGCGGACGGCTCGCTCCAGATCGCCGGTTCCGATGGCACCCTGACCACGACGGTCTCGAAAGTGGCCGCCAGCTGGTCCGCCGGTGACAAAGATCCCTAGCTCGTGGCCCAGGAGCCCCACTGGAGTTACGAGGCCACCGCTGATATCGCGGGCAAGACGGGCAACGCAGAGCAGCTCGGCACCTCCGCCGCCTTCCGCGCCGTCCGCAAGCATCTGCGCGATACGCTGCAATTCTACACCGGCTACGACCGCCAGGTGACCGACGGGGTGAAATCCGCGGACCAGTTCAAGGCCGGCCTCGATTACCAGAATAATTTCGCGGGGCGCAATTCGTGGTATGTCCGCGATGAAGGTGGTTTTGACCGCGTGAAGGACGTCGAGCTCTACAACGTCGCGGCGGCGGGTTTCGGCTACGATTTCATCAAGGCGCCGAAGCACGCCCTGACGGGTCGCGCCGGTTTGTCGTTCCGCTATGAAGGTTATGCCAATCCCGCGACCGTTGATGTGAAAAGCCTCGGTCTGGACATCGGCCTCAACCACGAGCTGGAGATGAAGAATTCGAAGCTGGTGAACCGGCTCTCGTACGTGCCGTCCTTTGAAGACTTCAGCAATTACCGGTTCGTGCACGAGAGCTTCTACGAAATCCCGCTGACCAATCCGGCCTGGAAGTTGCGCATGGGCGTGAACAACGACTATAACAGCCGCCCCGGTGCCGGCATCCAGAAACTCGACACCACGTATTTCACGCGCTTGGTGCTGCTTTGGAAGTAAGCTGCTGCGGTCGCAGCGTCAGTTTTCGTTTCGGGCGAGCCTGCAGGCTCGCCCTTTTCATTGTGGCAGCAGCAATCGTCCCGACCACCATCCGCCTCCGGCCGCATGTTCTTTGCCTGTCATCACGAGGTTCGCCAAGCGAGCCGTGGTGATCCAGCTGGATTGCTTCGTCGCCTTCGGCTCCTCGCAATGACAGAAAGAGACGACCGTCCATTCAATCTGGCCGCTACCTTTCAGTTCAACCCGGTCTGAAATCACGTGCCGTAGAGCCGGTCGCCGAAGTCGCCGAGGCCGGGGAGAATGTATTTCCGGGCGTTGAGTTCCCGGTCGAGGGCGGCGGTGAAGATCGGCAGGCGCGGGAAGTGTTTTTCCACTTCCGCGACGCCTTCCGGCGAGCTGACAATGCTCACCAGCACGACATCGGTGGCTCCGTGCGACTGCACCACCTCGATGGCCTTCACCGCGGAGCCTCCGGTCGCGAGCATCGGATCGACCAGGAACACGTGCCGGCCCGCGAGCGGCGGCAGTTTGCAGTAATAGCTCCGCGCGACCGCTGTTTCATGGTCCCGCTCCAGCCCGATGTAACCGACGCTGACATCCGGGAAAATATCGACGAACGGCTGCACCATGCCGAGGCCGGCGCGCAGGATGGGCACGACCACCAGCGGCTGCGGCCCGAGCACCCGGCCGGTGACCGGTTCCAACGGCGTATCGATCGTCTTGGCTTCCGTGGCCAGCCGGCGTGTCGCCTCGATCGCGAGCAGCAGACTGATCTGATAGGCAAGCGTGCGAAACGTCGCGGGCTTGGTCGTCTTGTCCCGCAAATGCGTGATCACGTGCGCCGCCAGAGGATGATCGAGGATCGTTAACATTGCGGATTTCGGATTGCAGATTGCGGATTGATTCCGGGTGGTCGGAAGAGCTGCGTCAGCTGTTTGGAGCATCCAAGTTACCCACAAAATCTCAC
>CAMAPG010000150.1 GCA_945859965.1 Opitutus sp. GAS368
GGCAGCACCTTGGCTCGAGTCCTGGCCGAAAGCGGCGGCCGCCATGAGCTCTTCGGTTTGGACAATTTTATCCGGCCGGGCAGCGAGACCAACCGCGAGAGCCTGCGCAAGCTGGGCGTGAAGCTTTTCCACGGCGACCTGCGCGCCGCCAGCGACCTCGAAGTCCTTCCGGCTGTCGACTGGGTCATCGATGCCGCCGCGAATCCGAGTGTCCTGGCCGGCGTCGATGGCCGGACCAGTTCGCGCCAGCTCGTGGAGCACAATCTCGGGGGCACCGTGAATCTGCTCGAATTCTGCAAACAGCATCGGGCCGGATTCATCCTGTTGAGCACCAGCCGCGTCTACAGCATTGCGCCACTGGCCGCACTGCAGGTCGAGGTGAGTGACCACGCCTTCCGGCCCGCCCCCTCGTCGCCTCTGCGCGGGTTGACCGCCACCGGCCTCGACGAAACGTTTGCCACCACTGCACCCATTTCGCTCTACGGAAGCACCAAGCTCGCCAGCGAAACCCTGGCTCTCGAATACGGGGAATCCTTTGGCCTGCCGGTTTTCATCAACCGTTGTGGCGTGCTCTCCGGCGCCGGCCAATTCGGACGTCCCGACCAGGGAATTTTCGCCTACTGGATCAACAGTCATCTCCGTCGCCAACCGTTGAAATACCTCGGTTTCGACGGCCACGGGCACCAGGTGCGTGATTGTCTCCACCCACGCGACCTGGCTCCTTTGCTGGTGAAACAATTGGGCGCGCCCAAGCTTCCGGTCGCTGACCGCATCGTGAATATTTCCGGCGGCGCCCGCTCGGCCCGCTCATTGCGCCAGCTGACCGATTGGTGCGCGGCGAAATTCGGTGTCCATGCGATTGAGTCCGATCCCAGGCCGCGGGCGTTTGACCTCCCGTGGATCGTGCTCGATCACGCCAAAGCTTCGCGGCTCTGGAATTGGCAGCCGATGACGCCGACGTCCGCGATTCTCGAAGAGATCGCCGCCCACGCCCAGGCTCATCCGAACTGGCTCGAACTCTCCGCCCCGCTTTGACCCGGCTCACCTCATCCACGATTTTGAGCGAGCCCGCGCCCAAACCTTTAACTCTGCTGTCGGTTGTCATTCCGGCACGGGATGAGGAGGCTTCGCTCCCCTCCACCCTCGAGGACCTCCACCGCACCTTGGTGGCCGAGTCCATTCCCCACGAGATCATCGTAGTCGACGACGGGAGTACCGATCGCACCTGGGAGGTGCTGCAGGAATTGCGCAGCAATATCCCGACCCTGGCGCCGACCCGGAATACCGGGGCCAACGGATTTGGCCGGGCCGTAATCTGGGGCTTCGATCACAGCCGGGGCGACGCCGTGGTGATCATGATGGCCGATGCCTCCGATTCCGCCACGGACGCAGCCCGCTATTGGCACCTCTTAAATCAGGGCTACGATTGCGTCTTCGGCAGCCGCTTCATCAAGGGCGGACAGGTCATCGATTACCCGCGTGTTAAATTGCTGGTCAACCGGCTGGCCAATTTTATCGTGCGCATTGGTTTCCGGATTTCGCTCAACGACACAACCAACGCCTTCAAGGCGTACCGGCGCGAGGTGATCGACGGCTGCCGGCCTTTCCTCGCACCCCATTTCAACCTCACCGTTGAGATTCCGCTCAAAGCGATCGTGCGCGGCTACAGCTGGACCGTCATCCCCATCTCCTGGCGCAATCGGCGCCACGGCGTCACGAAGCTCAAGATCAAGGAAATGGGCAGCCGGTATTTTTTCATCTGTATGTATGTCTGGCTGGAAAAATATTTCAGCCGGGGCGACTACCGCGGAAATAGTGACCACGCGGGCAACCCGCAAAAAAATCGATCCGTCACCTGATTTTCACGCCGTGGTCGCGAATTTGCCACGCGACGCACGCAGGGTGTCAGGATGCGGTTATTTTTCTCCTGCAAGTCGGCGCTTGGCTGGTCGCTACTGAGTCTCATCGCGCCTCTTTTGGGCGCTCATTCTCTCCCTTCGGTTCCATCCGGGGCCGTCTCCGCTCCAAAATTTCCCGTCTCAACCCGCGCCAAACCGCGCCCGCTAAGCGAGATCCTCGCGCACTTGCCGCCGGCGCCCGCAGAGGTCGCTGACCTGACCTTCGGCGAATTTTTCGGCCCGGTCGGCGACCGTGGACTCGAATACTCCCCGAAGCTTCGGGCCCTCGCAGGTCAGCGCGTGCGAATCGCGGGCTTCGTTGTTCGGCAGGACCTTGCCGTTCCGGGTCTGCTGTTACTCACCGCGGCCCCGGTTTCCGTCCACGAAATCGAGTACGGTTTCTGCGATGACCTTCCGCCGGCAACCTTGCACGTGATCGTGCCTGCGCCAGCCATTCGAGAAATCACCTGGCAGCCAGGCCCTGTCGTGCTCACCGGCCGGCTGGAACTCGGCCCGCGGGCCGAGGCGGACGGACGCAATTCAGTCGCCCGTCTCATCCTTGAGTTGCCGTCACCCGCCAACGAATCCCCAGCCAGCGCTGTCCCGGCGAAATCCTAACATTCCACCCCTTCATCTTATCGCATGAAACCACACCTCCGTCTCCGTCTGCTCTTCGTCACAGGCCTTTCGCTTGTGGCTGCTGCCGCCTCCTCGGCGGCACCCAAGGTCTCCCGCCTCACTCCCCCGAGTGACCTTTTCACCTTCAACGATCCCAATCCTCCCATTATCGCGCGCTTCATTGCCGGCCAGCGTTTCGATCTGCAGGCCACAGTGCAGCCCGACAGCGACACGACCATCACCAAGGTGGAATTCCTGGTCGATGGCGCCGGCGACACCAGTGGCCTTGCGCTCGCGGAAATCTACGAAGCGCCGTAAACGCAACGCAGTTTAGTTTTTCCTCAAAGCGGAGCCGTCTGGCTCCGCTTTTTTATTTTCGCGAGCCCAGCAACGCTCAACGCTTAACCTTTAACGCTCAAATGCCGCCTCATTGAAATTTGCTCGTTAAACGTTAAGCGTTGAGCGTTCCCCCAGCTTAAGACAAAAAACCCTTGTTCCCCCGGCCCATCGTGCCTTTCACTGGATCCTTATGATTTATCTGCTCGGTGGATCCGGCTACGTTGGACAGGCCTATCAGGCATTGCTCACGCGAAAAGGCATTCCTTTTCGCAATCTCCGACGTGCAGAAATCGACTATACCCAGCCCGCGATCCTCTCTGCCGCCCTCAAAGCCGAAAAACCCGAGTTTCTGATCAATGCCGCGGGCTACACCGGAAAACCCAACGTCGACGCGTGCGAGCTGCACAAGACGGAATGCCTGTTTGGCAACGCGGTGCTTCCCGGACTGATCGCCCAGGCCTGCAACGAAGCTGGCGTGCCCTGGGGTCACGTCTCCTCCGGCTGCATCTACAGTGGCACCCGGCCCGATGGCACCGGCTTCGAGGAAGAGGACATTCCCAATTTTACCTATCGCACCAATCATTGCTCGTTTTACAGCGGTTCCAAGGCCCTCGGGGAGGAAGTCCTGGCGGGGCAGCCCACTATCTATCTTTGGCGACTGCGCATCCCCTTCGACCACGTCGAGAATCCGCGAAACTACCTGACCAAGCTCATGCGCTATCCGCGACTGCTGGAAGCGACCAATTCGATTTCCGAGCTCGCGGAATTTGTCGCCGCCACGTTCGCTTGCTGGGAAAAGCGGGTCCCGTTCGGAACCTACAATGTCACCAACCCCGGCGCGATCACGACCCATGAAGTCGTCGAACACATCCTCAAGAGTGGCGTCTGCAAAAAGGAATTCGTCTTCTTCAGGAACGAGGATGAATTCATGAAACTCGCCGCCAAGACCCCGCGTTCCAACTGCGTGATGGACTCCTCCAAACTCGCCCGCGCTGGCATCGTCATGTCTGAGGTCCACGAAGCCGTCGCCCGCGATCTCCGCAATTGGTCCCGCGCCTAAGCCGCGTGAGGCTCACACTTTCCCATGAACTTACTCGTCACCGGCGGCTGCGGATTCATCGGCAGTAATTTTATTCGTCAGCGCCTCACCGAGGCCGGTTCGAAGGTGCAACGGCTCGTCAACCTCGACGCCCTCACCTACGCGGGTAATCCGGCCAACCTGGCGGATCTGGCGGGAGATCGCCACTATGTTTTTGCCCACGGCGACATCGGTGATCCAGTACTGGTCAACCGGCTGCTCGCCGAGCACCAGATCGATGCCGTCGTCAATTTCGCCGCCGAATCCCACGTCGACCGTTCCATCGACTCACCGGAGCCGTTCATTCAAACCAATGTGGTCGGCACGCTCCGGCTCTTGAATTCCGTCCGCCAGCACTGGATCAAACTACCCGCGGAGAAAAAAGCCGCGTTCCGTTTCCTCCACGTTTCCACCGACGAAGTCTACGGCACGCTCTCGCCGACCGACCCCGCATTCACCGAGGAAACCCCATTCGCTCCCAACAGTCCCTACGCCGCCTCCAAGGCTGGCAGCGATCACCTGGTCCGGGCCTATCAGCACACCTACGGTCTGCCGACCCTCACGACCAATTGCTCGAATAATTACGGCCCCTACCACTTTCCCGAGAAGCTCATCCCCCTGATGATCCTCAATGCGCTGGAAGGCAAACCGCTGCCCGTGTACGGCGACGGACAGCAGGTGCGCGACTGGCTTTACGTCGAGGACCATACCTCCGCGATCTGGCTCGTACTGCAAAAAGGCCGGGTGGGTGAAACCTACAACATCGGCGGCCTGAACGAAAAACCCAATATCGAGATCGTGCAGTCAATCTGTGCTCTGCTCGACCAGCAGCAGCCGCGGGCGGATGGAAAAAGTTACACGACCCAAGTCACCTACGTCGCCGACCGGCCCGGTCATGACCGCCGCTACGCCATCGATTGCTCGAAAATTCAGCGCGAACTCGGCTGGCAGCCGCGCGAAAACTTCACCACGGGCCTGGCCAAGACGGTCGGGTGGTATCTCGCGAACCGCAGCTGGGCCGCGGAGATCACCTCGAAAAAGTACGCCCGGGAAAGACTGGGCACGAAAGGCTGAAGCAATTGCGGATTGCAGATTGCAGATTGCGGATTGAAATCCCCGCGGTCCCCTACTCCGCCTCTCCCTCTTTTTCGCACCTCCCGTGGCCTCCAATCCGCAATCCGCAACCCACAGTTCGCAATCGCGAAAGGGCATCATCCTCGCCGGCGGCTCGGGCACCCGCCTGTTCCCGCTCACGATCGCCATCAGCAAACAGCTGATGCCGGTCTACGACAAACCGATGATCTATTATCCGTTGTCGGTGCTGATGCTGGCCGGCATCCGGGAAATTCTGATCATTTCCACACCCCAGGATTTGCCGCTCTTCCGGCGCCTGCTGGGCGACGGTGCCAACCTGGGGCTGAAACTGAGCTATGCCGAGCAACCGAGCCCGGACGGTCTCGCCCAGGCTTTCATCATTGGGGCCGATCACGTAGGCGATTCGCCTTCGGCCCTCATCCTCGGAGATAATCTCTTTTATGGCCACGACCTGGTGAAATCGCTCACCGCCGCCAGCGCCCGAACCACGGGGGCGACGATCTTTGGTTATCACGTGGCCGATGCGACTTCGTATGGTGTCGTGGAATTCGCGCCGGACGGCCGCGTGCTCTCCCTTGAGGAGAAACCCGCCCAGCCAAAATCCAACTACGCCATTCCCGGCGTCTATTTCTACGACCACGAAGTCGTGCCCTTGGCCCGTAAGCTTAAGCCTTCCAAACGCGGCGAACTCGAGATCACCGATCTCAACCGGCTTTATCTGGAAGCGGGCCGCCTCCAGGTCGAAATTCTGGGCCGTGGAACTGCCTGGCTCGACACCGGCACGCATGAATCCCTGCTCGATGCCGCCCAATTTGTTCATGTCATCGAAAATCGCCAGGGGCTGAAAATCGCCTGCCTGGAGGAAATCGCGTACCGCCAGCACTGGATCGACCGGAAGCAACTGGAAGCCAACGTGACGAAGCTCGGGAAATCCAGCTACGCTTCCTACCTGCGCAAGCTGTTGGCCGAGGTGGGCTGAACTCTCGCCTCCGGAACCCCCGGCGGAAAGGCGGGTGCAGAGATTTGAGTCGGAGCGCAGGAAATTTTGTGCCTCTTTGTGCCCAGCCCGATGCAGGTCTCGTTCGTCATTCCCCTCTACAACTGCCTCTCCTTTACCCGGGAGACGGTCGCCAGCCTGCAAGCCACCCTCCCCCGCGGATTGGCGCACGAAATCATTTTGGTCGATGACGGCAGCACCGACGGCACGCGCGAATGGCTGGCGGAGCTCACGGCCCCTTTTCGCGTCGTCCTTAACGAGCGCAATCTCGGGTATGCCGCCGCTAACAATCGCGGGGCCGCGCTCGCGACCGGGAAATACCTCGCCCTCCTCAACAACGACCTGGTCCTCACTCCCGGATGGCTCGAGCCCATGCTCGGCGCCTTGCAACAACTGGCATCCCGCGCCGGCCTCGTCGGCAATGTTCAACGCAACGCCCGCACCGGGGCCATCGACCACGCCGGAATTTTCATCAATCTGAAAGGCAAACCGGAACATGCCCGCGAATTTCCCAGCGGCTTTGCCCGATTTTTCACCACGGTGCTCCCCGCCGATGCGGTCACCGGAGCCTGCCTGCTCCTGGAACGCTCGTTGTGGCAGCAACTCGGCGGTTTCGATGTAGGCTACGTCAACGGATGCGAAGATGTGGATCTGTGCTTCCGGGCCGGTGCCGCCGGTCGCATCAATGCCGTCGCCTTGCGCAGCGTCATCGGCCACCACGTCAGCACCACACCCGGCCGCAAAGTGCGGAACGAGGAAAACACCTACCGGCTCACCCGGCGCTGGCGCGCAGAGCTGGTCAACCGGAGCGTGCGTCGCTGGTCCCGTCACTACTACGAACTGAGTCCGCCCGAAACCCCGGGAGCCGCGCGGGTGTTTTCCTGGCCGATCTGGCTGCATGCGATCGGCCTGCGGCAGACCCCGCCACCCGAAGCGATCTCGGCCATGAATGCCGCGATCGACGCTGAATTGGCCCGGTGGGGAAAAATGTTCGGGACATAAAAGACCGAACGACTGAATGGGAAAAAATCCAGCTTCCTATCCGCGACTGCTCACCACGTCCCGGACCACCGCCTGCGGCCGCTGGTTGACCGTCAGGAACATGCGGCCGAGATATTCGCCAATGAGTCCGAGCATGACTAGCTGCGCCCCCGAAACAATCAGCAGCGCCGCTATCAGCCAGCCCCAGCCATACGCCGGCCCCCGGTCGGTGTACCACAGCCAGACCACCGTGCCAAAGGCGATCAAGCCCCCCAGCGCGGTCGCGAGCCCCAGCAAGGTGGCCAAGCGTAACGGCAGCACGGAAAAGTTAATCCACGCGCTCAACCACAGCCGCACAAGGCGCCGCAGGGTGTAGCCGCTGGCCCCGGCCTGACGCGGGTCATGCTGCACCTCGATCGAACCGATCCGTTGCGTCACCTGCAGGATCAAACCGTCGAGATAAGGAAAGGGGCCGGTGTGCAACGCCACCTGCCGGGCCACAAACGCGCTCACGCAACGGAAGCTCGAAAGGTACAATCCGCG
>CAMAPG010000151.1 GCA_945859965.1 Opitutus sp. GAS368
TCGATGCAGGAAAGCATCCGGATGAACGGCCTGACTGGCGCGGTGAGCGAACTCCAGGTGATGGCAAGGCTTGACGGGGCGATCATGCAGTCGGGCGAATGGGTGCGGTTCCCCAATGGCGATCTCGGCAACTACATCGACACGCAGCAAACCGACCCGGCCAACGTCACGACCCGCATCGGCGCGCGCTTTGTGCGGTCCACCGACGGCGGTCATACGTTCGGCCCGGTGGAACGCATCGGCGTCGTGGACGGTGTGGAATACGGCTATCCGTTCGAATTCATCACGGAAGGGAAGGAAACCTGGATGTTGGTCATGACTTTTTCCTCCCTGACCGGCGGGAAAGCCGTGATCGCTGACCGGCCGAAATCCGGCTCGGTCGACGTGCTGCACTCTGCGGACAACGGGCGGACCTGGCGCTTTGTGCGCAATTTGAGCCGGGAATTTGGCGGGGTCTCGATCAATGAAAGCACGTTCATCCGCCACGGCGACGGCTTCCTCGTCAGCACGCGCGGCTACGACAACACGCAGCGGCTCCACCAGGTGGACGCGAAATTCAACCTGATCCGCCAGATCAACCTGACCGGGACCTACTCCTTCATCAAAGCTCATGTCGGCCGTCCGCGCCTGTTTGTCCGCGACGGGAAGATTTATCTGATCGGCCGCAACACGACCCAGTCGCCCCCGAAAAGTGCGGATCCCGCCAAGCCGGCTGCCCGCATGCCGATGCAGCTGTGCCTGTTTCGGATCGAACCCGACCGCCTCGCGATTTCCGCCTATTCCATCCTCGACAACGCCGAGAACGCGCCGGTGAGCGACGGTTATTATGCCGTGCCGTATTTCCGGACCGTCGACGGAAAGACCCGGCTGAACATTATCACCTACAAAGGCGTGAACAAGCAGCCGCCGGATATCGTGCGGTTTGAATATGTGTGGGATGAAGTCCGTTGAGGAGAACGCATCCCATGCGCCTTTCCCATTTGCTGCGGCTGTCACTGGTGTTCGCCGGCGGAGGCCTCGCCTTGGCGGCGGATTCCGGCCTGAAGCCGGTCATCCCCAAGTATCACCTCGAGCAGGTCATCCTGCCTTCGGCCGACGAGGCCGACATGAAGTACCTCGCGTTTCCGACGCTCCTGCCCGCCGGCCCTAACGAAGTGCTGGTCTCGTTCAAGCGGGGATACAAGCACGGCGGCGACAAAGAAGCGCAGATCGAGGCCTTCCGTTTCGACACGGCGAAGAACGTGGCCTCGCAGCGGCAGGTGATCGCGTACGATGCCGGATTTATCCAGCAAATGGCGGAATGGGTGCGTTTCCCCAATGGCGACATCGCTGTCTACATGGATGTGCAGCATCTCGGGGCCGACGGCCGCAATTACCGCACCGGTATGCGGGAAAACCGTTCCCGCGACGGGGGAAAGACGTTCGAGGGCCTGAAGAAATCGCCCTTGGTGGACGGCCGCGAATGCGGCTATCCCTTCGACTTCATCGTCGAGGGCAACACGACGTACATGCTGGTCATGGGCTTTGGCTATCGTCCGGGCGAGCGCTGGTCGGTGGACGTGATCAAATCAACCGATAACGGCGGTTCGTGGAGCTTCGTGCGCAATCTCTCGACGGAATTCGGCATTCCCCAGACGGAAAGCGCCTTCATCCGCCATGGCGACGGCTTCATCGTGTCGACCGTCGGGTACGATCAAAACCTGATGGCCCGGCTGCATGAAACCGACGGCAATTTCAAGGTGCGCCGCCAGGTGGAGCTTACGCGCAAATATCCGTTCATCGAACGGAGCATCGGTCGGCCCCGCTTGTTCAAACGCGACGGGAATCTCTACCTGCTTGGGCGCAACTGGCGCACGACCGAACCGCACGGGAGCAAGATGGAACTCGTGCTGCTGAAGATCGATCCGGCCTCCCTCGCGGTCACGCAGTGGGCGATTCTCGACAACCTCGAGCGGGCCAGTGTGACCGACGGGTATTATGCCATGCCGTATTTTCAGGACCACGACGGACAAACCTATCTGAGTATCATCACCTACAAAGGCGTGGACGGGCGTCCGCCGCAGATCATCCGCCTGGAGTACCTCTGGAATGAAATCCGCTAAACTCAGCGAGCGCCGGATCTGGCGCGACTGGCAGGTCCTGTGCGAGGACATCGGCGAGCGCCGGGCCGGCACGGCGGGCGAAAAACGCGCGGCGGAGCATATCGCGCGGGCGATGACGACTGCGGGATTGACCGTCCGCACCGAGGAATTTCCCTGCACGAGCCTGCGGAGCGCGCGCACCCGCGTCCAGGCCCGCATCGGTCGCAGCTGGCGCACCTTCCCCTCGACGACATACGTGGGCACGTCGGCCACCCCCGGGAAAAAAGCGGTGGAGGGCGAACTGGTCTGGCTGGAAATGCCGGAGAGCTCCGCCCGGTTGAACCCGGGCAGCCTGCGCGGCAAGATCGCGCTGATTTTCGGATCGCTGGCCACCCGCGCGTTGGACCAGCAGCGGATCGTGGCGGCGGCTCCCGCGGCCGTGCTGCACATCGACGAACGTCTGCCTTTCGAGTGGATCAAGCAGGACGGCACGATCGCCTACTGGGTGAAACGCTACGGCACGCCGCCGCTGGCAACGGTGCCCTACCAAGTGGCGTGGCGCTGGCGGCTGGCGGGTGTCTCCCGCGTGCGGGTGCGCGTGGAGGTCAACCAGGTCCAGGCCCGCTCGCAGAACGTCATCGGCGAAATCATCGGGACGGATCCGGCGCTGCCCCCCATCTTTTTTGGCGCGCACCACGACACGCAGTGCTACAACCCCGGGGCGGACGACAACGCCTCGGGCGTCGTGGCCATCCTGGAGCTGGCGCGCGTGCTGGCTGCCTCGCGGCACCGCCGCACGCTTCGCTTCATTTCCTTCGGCACGGAAGAGCAGCTCTCGGTCGGCTCGGCGGCGTACGCCCGCGCGCATCCGCGCGCGACGCGGCAGGCCGGGCTGATGGTGAATTTCGACAGCATCGCCTCCCCGCTGGGGCATTTTGAGGTTTCCTGCATCGGCACGGACTCGCTCGCCCGCCACGTGTTGGGCCGGCTGGCGAAACGCGGCGTGGACGTGCTGATGCCGCGCGCGGTGACCCCCTTCGTGGACAACTTCCCCTTCAACCGGGCCGGGGTGCCCTCGCTGTTGTTTCACCGCTCGAATTTCCCGGGCGGACGCTGGCAGCACCACAGCATCCACGATACTTTGGAGAATGTCTCCCTGGCGGAAACCGCCCGGTTGTTGCGCGCCGTGCTCCCGCTGATCGCGGAACTGGCCGGCCAGGTGCGCTGGCCCTTTGCGGGCGGCCTCACCGCGGAACAACGGCGCGACGCGCGCCGGCTCGGCCGCGAACTGTTCGGACCCTCTTAAAAACAGGAACCACCATGACTGATCATACGCTGGAATGTGATGTACTCGTTGCCGGAGGCGGCCCGGCGGGCGTGCCCTGCGCGCTGGCGGCGGCCCGGCTGGGCGCCCGCGTGATTTTATGCCAGGACCGCTCGGTCCTCGGCGGCAACGCCTCGAGCGAAGTGCGCATGCACATCGTGGGCGCCACCGGGTTTCGCGGCGGACGCGCGCTCGAAACCGAACTCCGCGAAGGCGGGATCATCGAGGAAATCCGGCTCGACCAGGCGGTGCAGAATCCGCAGCGCTCCGCGTCGATGATGGACCTTGCGCTCTACGACAAATGCCGGCGCGAGCCGAACATCACGCTTTTGCTCAACACCACGGTGATGGGCGCGGAGGTGAAGGACGGCGTGATCCAGCAGGCTTTCGCGGAGCGGCCTTCGACCGAGGACCGCTTCCGCATCAAGGCGAAGATTTTCGTGGACTGCACGGGCGACGGGCGCCTGGGCTTGGAAGCGGGTGCGCCATTCCGGCAGGGCCGCGAAGGCCGCGCCGAATTCGGCGAGGAGCTGGCGACACCAATGGCCGACCGCAAAACCCTGGGTTCTTCCATCATGTTCCAGGCGCGCAAGCACGACCGCGACATGCCGTTCGTCGCGCCGCCGTGGGTGCGGAAATTCAAGCCGAGCGATTTCAAGCTGCGGCCGTTTGGCAAACCCGGCTCCGACCTGGGCTTTGAATATGGCTATTGGTGGATCGAGTGGGGCGGGATGCTCGACACCATCAAGGAAAACGAGCGCATCCGCGACGAACTCCTGGCCATTGTGCTCGGCGTCTGGAACCACGCCAAAAACGAGTCCGGCCTGGATATGTCGCGCTGGGCGCTCGAGTGGTTTGGGTTCCTGCCCGGCAAGCGCGAGAGCCGCCGGTTTCTCGGCCAGCATATCCTATCCGAAAACGACGTGATGCAGTCGCGCGCCTTCCCGGACGCGATCGGGTACGGCGGCTGGCCCATCGACACGCATCCGCCGGAAGGCGTCGACGCGCCCGAGCTGTCGCCCTGCGACCAGCACCACGTGCCTTTTCTCTACGACATTCCGCTGCGCTCCTGCATTTCCACGGGTCCGAAAAACCTCATGTTCGCGGGCCGCAATTTCTCCGCGACGCACATCGCCTTTGCCTCGACCCGGGTGATGGCGACCTGCGCGGTGGTCGGGCAGGGCGTGGGCACGGCCGCGGCCTTCGCTCTGCGCGAGAACGTTCTTCCTGCCCAGCTGGCGGCCCGCACCGATCTTGTCCGCGCGGTGCAGCAGCAATTGTTGCGCGACGATTGCTACCTGGTCGGGGTGCGAAACGAGGACCCCAACGATTTGGTCCGGAAGGCGGCGAGCTTCAAGGCCTCGAGCGCCCAGCCGGGCGCGGATCCCGAAGCGGTGCGGAGCGGACAGACCCGCGCGGTGCACGGCCCGTTCAAGGACGGCGTCGCACCCCAAGTCTCGTCCGCGCGCGCTGCCGGCAATCTTTGGGAGAGGGTTTTGGAGGGCGCCCATTCGGGCAAACAACCCGACACGACCACGTGTGCTCCACCGGATCGCTCGTTTCCCGGCCTCCATCGCTGGATGAGCGACCCGAAACAGGGACTGCCGGCGTGGCTCGAAATCCGCTGGGACGCGCCGGTGTCCATCAAGGAAATCGTGCTGATCTTTGACACGGGCCAGCATCGGATTCTCACGCTTTCGCAAGCCGACGGTTACACCCAGACCATGCAGTGGGGACGGCCCCAGCCCGAGACCGTCCGCGATTACACGCTCAAAGTCGAAGAGCGCGGCCAGTGGCGCGAAGTGATCCGGGAGCAGGGAAATTACCAACGGCGCTGCTCCCACCGCATTGCCCCGGCGACGGTGTCGGCGCTGCGCATCGAGGTCGGGGCCACGCAGGGGATCGACCACGCGCGCATCTTCGAAATCCGGGCCTACGCCTAACCATGTTGAAATCGATCAAGACCGGCGTGCTCTGCAGCGCATTCCTCCTGGGGGCGGTGACTGCGATTCCCGCGGGCGAGCCCGCCGCCCCGGCCAGAAAACCCATGAGCCCTTATCAATATCCCGACATCTCGATCTATCAACCGGACCTGGTGGTTCCGGTGATGACAGAAGGTACCCCCGGTCCGGGCAAACGCGTCCGGGCGACGCTGCCGAAATACCGCGGCACGGACATCCACTATTCCCTCTACCTCCCGACGGATTGGAAGCCGGACGGAAAGTATCCGGTGATCGTCGAGTATTCGGGCAACGGTTCGGATCGCGGCGATGGCGTGTACCGCAGCAAGCACGGCGACATTTCCACCGGCAAGGTGGACGGCTCCGCCCTTGGGCATGGTCTTTCAGGCGGGCGGGGTGCGATCTGGATCGTATTGCCGTACGTCGATCTCAAGCAGGGACGCAACGCGACGGTCTGGTGGGGCGATCTGGAAGCGACGGTCGATTTCTGCAAAGAGGCGGTGAAGACTGTCTGCGCCGATTTTGGTGGCGATCCCGCGAACGTCATCATCTGCGGGTTCTCGCGCGGCGCCCTGGCCTGTAATTACATCGGCCTGCACGACGACGAGATTGCCAAACTCTGGAAAGGCTTCTGGCCCGCCAGCCACTACGACGGCGCCCGCACGGTCTGGCCATATTCGAACCAGGATCGAGCCTCGGCGTTGCGGCGTTTGGAACGGCTCGGCAACCGCGCGGTTTTCGTCAGCCACGAAGTGTACGATACGGATCCGGGAACCTACACCATCCTCGATACCGTCAACTATCTCGCGAGTACGGGTCGACCGTTGAATAACTTCCGGTTTCAAATCGTCCCGATGCGCAACCACTCCGATCGGTGGACGCTCTGCGACATGCCGGCGCGTAGGCACCTTCGCCAATGGTGGCACGATCTCGTCGGGAAACCGCTCCCGGCCGCGCTGGCGACCCCGCCGGCCAACGGTCCCGCTCTCTCGGACTACGGCTATCCGGACATTTCGATTTACCGGGAAGATCTCGTGCCGCCGGTGATGACGAAAGAATCCCCCGCTCCCGGCCGACGGGTGCGCGCGACGCTGCCCAACTACCAATCCACCGACGTGCATTATTCGCTCTATCTGCCGACTGACTGGCAGCCCGGCCGGAAATACCCGGTCATCGTGGAGTATTCCGGCAATGGCGGACGGGACGGCGTCGGGGTGTATCGCAGTCCTTACGGAGATATTTCCACCGGGCTCGTGTCTGATTCTTCGCTTGGCTTCGGCCTGTCGGAGGGGAAGGGCGCGATCTGGATTGTGCTCCCCTTTGTCGACGTCGAGCACGGTCGCAATTCCGTGTGGTGGTGGGGTGACCTTGAGGCGACGGTCGCCTTCTGCAAGGCGGCGGTGCGCACGGTGTGCACGGAGTTCGGTGGCGATCCGGCGGCGGTTTTGCTGTGCGGGTTTTCCCGCGGGGCGATTGCCTGCAATTACATCGGTCTGCACGACGACGAGATCGCCGGATTGTGGACCGCCTTTTTCCCGGCGAGCCACTATGACGGTGCGTGGCCAAATCCTTATCCGGGCAACGATGCCTTGGCCGCCCGAAACCGGCTGCAACGATTGAAGGGCCGGCCGGTGTTCGCCAGCCAAGAGGTGGTGAATCTGCGCGAGAGCACCTTCTCGCTGATGTACACGATCACTTATCTGGCCGGCAGCGGCCTGCCGCTCGACAATTTCACCTTCCAGACCGTTCCCATCCGCAACCACACGGACCGCTGGGTGCTGTGCGATCTTCCGGCCCGGACGCGGCTGCGGAGCTGGTGGCAGGAGGTTTTGCACCGTTCCTCCCTCCGGATGAAACAGTAAATTGATTTGCCGATTGGAATAGCCGCGACACGACCTACGCTCTCGCGATTGTTTTCCATTCTTTCCCTTTTTGCCCTGACCTAAATGCCCAAAACGCTTCCATCGACCTCCAGCGCGCTGGCGTCCGGCAAAGGCGTGGCCGACTTGGAAAAAGCCCTGCGCCAGTTGGTGGCGGACAAGCAATGGGATGCGCGCAACCCCCTGCCCACCACGCGCGAGCTCGGCGA
>CAMAPG010000152.1 GCA_945859965.1 Opitutus sp. GAS368
CTCTGCATCGCCAGGCGATGCCGGTAGGTTTGAAAGCCTTCAGCGCGGTCGTCGCCCACGGCCTGGCTCGGGGAATCCGCCCCCGCCGCCAGGGCGGCCTGCGGAAATTTTTTCTCGAGATCCGCCAGTTCGCGTTTCAACCGGTCGTACTCGGGATCGGTGATTTCCGGCTGGGCACGGCGATAATACAGTTCGTCATGGTGCTTCACCTGCGCACGCAGGTCGGCGATGCGGACTTGGGCCTCAACCGGATTCATGGAGGAGAGACTGAGATATCAGCCGCGGGTTTTTCAACCCGGCGATTGCGCCGCACGGGAAATTCCAGCCACCGCCGGTAGCCGCCCCAGCCCCGGTAAAGAACCACCGCGACCGTCGCCCCGAGCGTGTCGGCAATCCAGTCTGCCGTTTCAGACATGCGGCCCGGAACGAAACTTTGGTGCCACTCGTCGGTCGCACCGAAGGCCGAGGTCAGCAATAGGGCCCACGCTGCCGCACGCCAGCCATGGCCCAGCCGGCAGATCAGCGTGGCGAGCAGGCCGTACGCGCTGAAATGGAAGACCTTGTCGAAATGAGGGATATGGGGACCAGCCACATCGCTGCGGCTGGAGGCCAGGACAATCAATGACGCCAGCGCCACGGGCCAAAGCCACTGCCAGCGCGGGCGGGGATTGGGTCCAGATTGGGTCATGGGAGAAGAAACACGAGGGAAGCGGACAGGTTTCACGCAAAGGCACAAAAGTCGAAGGATGCGTGCAGCCAAACTTCGATCCTTTTGAACCACAAAGGTACAAAGACACCAAGATCAGGACCCAATCCCTCCCGTTCCGGGGTATTCTTTGTCCCTTCGTCCCTTTGTGGTTCAACCCCTCCGGATGGTGCCGGCACAGCATGGTGAAAAAGCACTTGCCACTGTTCGCGCCATGCCGCTTTGTGACCCTTCCCTTTTTGTTCGGGCTGTAGCGTAGCCTGGTAGCGCGCTTGCATGGGGTGCAAGAGGTCGTGAGTTCGAATCTCACCAGCCCGACCATTTTCACAGGGAAACCCCAGTTCAGAGGTGGAGTGTTTCGAGAACCAACCACTGGTTTTACCCGGAACTGCGATCGAGGAAATTCGTCCCGGAATTTAACCACAAAGGGACAGGCACAAAGAATTCCCCATCGCCGGGTAATCCGAGCTTAGTGCCTTTGTCCCTTTGTGGTTAAAAATCCGATTCCGGTGGCTCGAGGCCTTACCCTTTGCGGTAAAGCGCGACTCGCTTTTCGTCGGGTTCGAAGGTGCGGTCGGGATGCACCATGGCCTGCAACGCGGCGGGGATGGTCGCATGACGACCCGCGGCCACCGCGGCAAAAGCGGCCGCGCCGAGGCAGGCGCGTTCCTGGCAGGCGGGGGTCACCATCGGGACGCCGAGAATATCGGCCTTGATCTGCAGCCAGAGCGGGCTGCGGGCACCGCCTCCGGTGGCCACGATCTTCCGCACCTTGCCGACGCCGGCCACTTTTTCGACCAGCGTGCGGTGCGTGTAGGAAATTTTTTCGAGCAGATTGCGCACCGCAATGCCGTGCTCGGCATCCGTGGCGTTGATGCTCGGTGGATTCACGGGTTGGGTCCGCGGCGGGATCTTCGCGGCAAACTCCAGTAATTCCTCAATGCTCCGTTTCGGTGCGTACTGCTTCTGATAATTCTCGAGCTGGCCCGCCCCGTTCGGATCAAAGGACAAACGATAATAGCGCGTCCCATCGACGTGCAGGCCGTGGTAGCAGTCGGGCGTCGGCTGCGTGTTGTCGACCAGCGCCAGGGCCGCCAGCACCGTACCGGTCGAAATGCTCATGTCGGCAAAACGCTCGAGCCCCGAACCGATGGCGGCGACGTGATGATCCAACCCGCCGACCGCCAGGGGAATTCCCACCGGCAAGCCCAGCAAGGCCGTGGCCTGGGTCGTGGTCTGCCCGCCGACCGAGCCCGGCCGCAAAGGGGTGGAAAGCTGCGCGGCCTCGAGGCCGTATTTCGCCAGGGCTTCCGGCCACCAGCTCCGCTTGGGCAGGTCGTACAGCGCCAGCAGGGCCGCCGTGCTCGCGTCGCCGACGCGCTCGCCCGTGAGGGCGAACGTGAAGTAGTCGGAAATCGTCATGATGTGCGCCGTGCGTTTCCAGATTTCCGGCTGCTGCCGCTGAAACCAGTTCAGCTTCGCCACCGCCGAGAACGCCGAGATGCCGCCAAAGCCGACCGTGCGGCGGAAAGTCTCTGTTTTGGAAAAATCCAGCAGGTCCTGCGGCACGGGCTCGGCGCGCATGTCGGTCCAGAAGACCAAAGGCGTCAGCGCTTGCTTCTGCCGGTCCAGCAGCACGAACGTCGTGGCCTGCGAGGAATAGGACAGCCCGGAGATGTCGGACGCCTTGGCGCCGGCTTCCGCCAGCGCCTCGCCCAAACCCTGACGCAGCAAACGCCAGAAATCCTCCACTGACTGCTCAAACCAGCCGGCGGCCGGCGTGACCTTGTCCACCGCCACGCGCCCCAAGCCGCGGATCGAACCGGCTTCGTCGAACAATCCGACTTTGAAATAGGACGTGCCGAGGTCGATGCCGAGGAGGAGGGACATGGGGGAGAGGGAGTGAGAATTTTCTTCCCCGTAGCGAAAGCCGTGAGGCTTTCGTCCGAGCCCGAAACGCTCACGCGTTTCGCTACAGGACTAGATTTCGAATAAGAAAAACCGTAGCGGTTATTTACCCTGAAGCAAAGCCACGGTCGCATCCACCACGCGCGGCCCGTTCGACGGCGCGAAGACCGCGTTGCCGGATTCGTAGACTCCCTTGGCCTCGGCTTCGGCGGTGACGATGTAACCCTGCAGCTCGCCGTTCGCGATCGTCACGATGAACGTGTCCGGCACGCGGGACTTCACAGTCAGGCCGTATTCCACGAAAAATTCCCCGGGCCAAGCGGCAAACTTCCACTGCCCGATTTGAATCACCTGGATTTCCATCGGGCTGCAGGTCGCGGCCACGGCCTTCAAGCGGCCCTCGGCCTGGATCTTCGCCAGCTGCTTGGTCTCCTCGGCGCCAAACACATCGCATTCAGCCGTGCGCACGGCCTGGGAAGGCGCGCCTTCCTTTTTGAGCTTTTCAAAAAGGGCGTGCACCTGCTCAACCCGCTTCTCCGCATCGGCCAGCTTGGGAAATTCCCGGATCGTGAGCTCGAGATAAACCCGGCGGAAGGTGATCGGCAGATCGCGGTGATACTTCAGGCCCGGGATGACGTTCGCGATGCTCTGGCCGAGTTTTTCACCGATGCGCTGGGCTTCCGCGAACGTGTTGCCCTTCGTGACGTGGCGCGGGCTCTGGTTGCCCGAAACACCGTTGTGATAAATCACCGGGCAGCCGGGAGTCAGGATTTTATCCTGCACCCACCGGCGCGCGAAATAAGGAAAGTCACCGGTCACCAGCTTGGTGTCCTCGTGCAGCACAGTCGGGTGCATGCCGTAGACCACCATGCAGCCGATGGGCGTCTTGTTATCGAGCGAACGGGCCACCAGCACCGGGACTTCCGGATCGGCCGGGCCTGTGGGATTGTGCCGGTTCGAGCCGACGCCCTCGGCGCGGGCCACAGCGAGACCGACTTCGGCCGGCACCGCATTTTTCACCGCGGTCTTCGCGGCTTCGAGCATGCGGTCGGCGATGAGTTTGACATGGGAGGGATCGACCTTGGGGACATGCGGATCCGCCGCATTGCTCACGTAGTCGACCATGATCGGGCCCGAATGCGTGTGCGTGGCGGAAATCATGATGGACTCCTCCGCGACACCCGTCGCCGCCTTGATCCGGCGGCGCAAGTCCTCAACGAACGATTTGCCGAAACCAATGACGTCGTTCGCCATGAAAAGGGCGCTGTTTTGGCCGCTTTTCAGGTAAAGCACGGCGCACTCCAGCGGATCGTGCGTGCCGGTGCTGTAGCGCGGCACGTGCGGGTAGCCAAAGAGGAAAAAACTGCCGGGCGGGGTGATGTCCACCGCCGTCGCTCCAGCCATTAAGGTCGCCTTGAGGGGGTCGTTCGCAGGTTTCATCAGAGAGTTGCGCGTCATGCTGAGAGTTGGGCCCGCGCTGCCAAGGGGAATTTTGTCCAAATGTTAATTTTTGTTCGTTTAGGTCCATTATTGACATCATCTCACATTCACCCACGCTGGGCTTTTTATCGTGAAGAAGCTCCCTTCCGCCGCCCGGCAGTCGAGCATCCGCGAACGTTTCGCGGAGGGGCCCGGCGTCTCCGTGGCCGAGCTGGCCCGGGAATTCGGGGTGAGCGAAATGACCATCCGGCGCGACCTCGCCGCCCTCGAAGGCAAGGCCCACATTCAGCGCACGCACGGCGGCGCGATGCTGACCGAGCGGATGATGCTGGAATTCGATTACCGCAACCGCCGCGAGATGAACCAGGCCGCCAAGCGGGCCATCGCACTGGAAGCGGCCAAGCTGGTGAAAGCGGGCGACCGGCTCATTCTCGACAACGGCACCACCACCCTCGCCCTCGCCAGCCTGTTGCGCGACCGGCAGGACATCACGGTGGTCACCCCCAGCCTGGCCGTGGCTTCCGAGTTGCAACATGCGCCTGGCGTGGAGGTTATTTTACTGGGCGGCGTAATCCGGCACGGCAGTCCCGACCTCACGGGCCCGGTCACCGAACACAGCCTGGAGATGTTCGCCGTGGATTACGCCTTCCAAGGCGCGGACGGCATCGGGCCCGACGGCTCAATTTATAACTCGGACTTGCGGCTGGCGCGGGTGGACCAAATGATGCGGCGCGTCGCCAAGCGTTCCTGCCTGCTCGCCGACGACACGAAAATCGGGCAGACCGCCCTGGCCCGTTCGGGATCGCTGGCCGACTTCGACTTTTTCATTACAAACACCGGCGCTTCGCGCGACGCGCTCCGGCGTTTTTCCAAACTCCGCGCAAAAATCATCACGGTCTAAACCCGTCTGTTTTCTATGAGCACAAACACCCTGAAAGTCGGCTCCACCCTCGAGTGGGGCAAAGTTGATCTGAAACGCGTGCCCCACATGCCTGTCGCGGCCCCCGGCCCGAAGTCCAAGGCGTTGCACGCCCGCTGCACCAAGCACTTCAAGGGCCTCAGCGGCCAGGTGAAGCTGTTCCCCGTCGCGTTCGAGTCCGGCCAAGGCTGCGTCCTCAAGGACGTCGATGGCAACGAGTACATCGATTTCTCGTCCGGCATCTACGTGACCACCCTCGGTCATTGTCACCCGAAGATCAGCGAAGCGATCGCCCGCGAGGCCTCGAAGCTGATGAACGCGCACGATTTCACCACCGAGATCAAGACGCGCCTGATGGAGAAGCTCGCCACGGTTCTCCCCGGCGACCTCAAGGGTTACCAGCTCTATGACTCCGGCACGACCGCGGTCGAGGCCGGCATCCGCGTGCTCCGCGCCGCCACCGGCAAGCACGAGACCGTCAGCTGCTTCTACGACTACCACGGCAAGACCTACGGCGCCGTTTCCCTCGGCCACATCCGTTCGCAGGTCTACGGTGCGGTTCGCGGCCCCGGCTCGCACATGGTGCCGCGCCCCGACGTTTATCGTCCAATGTGGACAAAGCCCGATGGCACGATCGATACCGATCAGTACCTGAAGTTCTACGACCAGTACCTCGACAAGGCGACCGTCGGCAGCGTCGCCGGCTTCGTCCTCGAGCCCATCCAGGGTTGGGGTGGTTCCGTCATGCCTCCCGATGACTTCTTCCCGAAACTGCGCAAGTTCTGCGACGACCGCAAAATCCTCCTGATGGCCGACGAAGTCCTCACCAGCTGGGGCCGCACCGGCAAGTGGCTGGCGATGGAACACTGGGGCGTGGTGCCCGACGTCGTCACCATCGGCAAAGGCTTCGGCAACGGCTTCCCCGTCACGTGCGTCGCCGTGCGCGAGCCGTACATGGAGAGCTTTGAGTCGATCTCCGCGTCGAGCAGCTACGGCGGCAACCCGATGGCGTGCGCCGCGGCTCTCGCCTCCACTGAAGTGATCGAGGAGGAAGGCCTCCTCCCCCACGCCGTGAAGCTGGGTGAGATCGCGATGAAGCGGATGCTCAAGATGAAGGAAAACCACAAGATCATCGGCGACGTCCGCGCCAAGGGCTGTCTCATGGGCATCGAGCTCGTGAAGGACCGCACCACCAAGGAGCCGTTCGACAAGGCCGGCACCCTCGTTTACCAGAAGGCGTTCCGCAAGGGCCTCGCCTGGATCCCGGCCGGCCACATCCTCCGCATGAGCCCGCCGATCGTCATGGACGAAGCCACCCTCTTGAAGGGTCTCGACATGATCGAGGACGCCATCGCCGAAACCTCCAAGGAACTCGGCTACGCCTAATCGCATTGATCACGGTGGGAGCGGTGCAAACCGCTCCCACTTTTTAGAAACGCTCACTTCGTCATTGCGAGAAGCCAAAGGCGCCGAAGCCATCCACCTGGATCGCCACGGCGCGCTTCGCACACCTCGCGATGACAGGCCAATGAATCGCTCCCCCTGTTTTTTATGACTTCCTATCGTCTCAACCGACTCTTTCACCCGACTTCCCGCCGTTGCTTCGACGTCGCGATCGATCACGGGTTTTTCAACGAAAACGCCTTCCTCAGCGGCATCGAGAATCTCGAGAAGGCCGTGAAGACCGTGGTCGCGGCCGCTCCTGACGCCATCCAGCTGACGGTCGGCCAGGCCCGCCATCTGCAAAGCCTGCCCGGCCGCGTCAAACCTTCGCTCGTGCTCCGCGTGGACGTGGCGAACGTGTACGGCAAAAAACTGCCCCGCAAACTGTACAGCCTGATGCTGGAAGACGCGGTCGAGCAGGCCGTCCGCCTCGATGCGGCGTGCATGTGCGTGAACCTCTTCCAGATTCCCGACCAGCCCGAGGTGGGTGAAGAGTGCGTGCAGAACATCCTCCGCCTCAAGCCGCTGTCCGTCCGTTATGGCATGCCCATGATGGTCGAGCCGCTCGTGTTCGCGCCCAATGAAAAAGCGGGCGGTTACATGGTCGACGGCGACGAAAAGAAAATCATGCCGCTCGTGCGCCAGGCCGTTGAGCTGGGCGCCGACGTGGTCAAGGCCGACCCGACCGACGATGTGAGCGTGTATCACAAAGTCGTCGAAGTCGCCTGCGGCATCCCGGTGCTCGTGCGCGGCGGCGGCAAGGTTTCGGATCGCGAGATCCTCGAACGCACGCAGGCCCTGCTCAAGCAAGGCGTCTCCGGCATCGTTTACGGTCGCAACATCATCCAGCACGAGAATCCCGCCGCGATCACCAAGGCCCTCATGGGCATGGTGCACGACGGTCTCTCGGTCGATGCCGCGCTGGCGATCCTGGCGAAGAAGTAAGCCGTCTCCGTTCTTCTACTCATCCCAAGCTCATTCGTGGGCTTGGGATTTTTTATTTT